>CAZBLL010000114.1:0-5746 GCA_964492625.1 uncultured Synergistaceae bacterium | reverse complement strand
ACCAGATCGCTGCCGCCCGAATGTATATCTATAGTCTCTCCCAGATATTTCATCGACATGGCGCTGCATTCGATGTGCCATCCGGGTCGTCCCTCTCCCCAGGGGCTGGGCCACGAGGGCTCGCCCTGTTTTTTTGCTTTCCAGAGAACAAAGTCCAGCGGATGTTTCTTTCGCGGGTCTATGTCTATCCTGGCGCCGCTCTGGAGTTCCTCAAGCGTCTGCTTTGACAGTGTTCCGTAGCTCGAGAAAGAGGATACATGGAAAAACACATCTCCTCCGTTTTCATAGGCATGTCCCTTTTCCACCAGGGCCGAAACCATTTTGATGATCTCACCTATATGGTCGGTCGCCCTTGGAGCGATGGTTGGCCTGTGTATGCCAAGTGCGTCAGCGTCTCTGTAATATTCCTCTATGTACTTGTCGGCGAGCTCTTTTACCGTGACGCCCAACTCCGCCGCCCTTTTTATCATTTTGTCGTCAATATCGGTAAAATTCTGGACGAAAACGACCTCGAAGCCGCTTGCTTCGAGATACCGGCGCAAAACATCGAAGACTATAAAAGGCCGGGCGTTCCCGATGTGAAAAAAATCATACACAGTGGGGCCGCAACTGTAGAAGGTTACTTTACCCGGGCTGCAGGGTTCAAAGACCTCCTTGGATCTGGTAAGGTCGTTATAAAGAGTTATGGTCAAAGTACGTCACCTCCATATTTGGGTCCGATGCAGACCCTTTTAGTATCCTATACCATTGATCGTGAAGCTCACAACCTTCCTGTTGGAAAAACCCGCTTTTGAAAAGAAACCCGTGTGGGGATACACTTTCATGGTCGCTTCCGGATATTCGCCGGAGCCAGGGAGTTTTTTATGAGCATAGAGAGCTTAAGATCAACGATACGCCGTCTTCCCCAGCGGCCGGGCGTATATCTGATGCATGACGCCGATGGTAATGTGGTTTACGTAGGGAAAGCCAAAAACCTGCGCAAGAGGGTGATCTCCTACGCGCGGCACAGTGGTTTCGCTTCCCCGAGGCTCAGAAAGCTCGTGGGGATGGTGGAGGACATATCGGTAATACGAACGGAAAACGAAACGGAAGCGCTTATTGTCGAATCACGTCTGATAAGACGTTACCAGCCCTTTTTCAACGTTGAACTCAAAATGGGTGAAAGATATCCCTATGTCCGTATAACAGACGAGCCATATCCCCGGATACAGATAACCCGAAGAAGAGAAACCGGAAACGGACAGTACATAGGGCCTTTCGTCAGGGTAGCCGAGGTCAGACAGGTCCTTCGCCTGATAGAACGTTACTTTCCGCTAAGAACTTGCAGGACAGCTTCGGCGCAGGATGGGTGGAACGAAAGACCCTGCATCCGGTACGAACTAGGCAGGTGTCCTGGACCATGCGCCGGTATGTGCGGGAAACGGGAATACAGGGAAAGAGTCGCCGACGTGGCGCTGCTGTTGAAGGGCCATGCAGCTGAACTGGTGAACAGGCTTCGCGCACGTATGAACCGGGCGGCCGGAGAACTGGATTTCGAAGAAGCAGCAAGGTATAGAGACACCATAAGGGCAGTATGGAAACTCTCCAGGCAGAAAATATCATCTACCCTTTCGGACGACATGGACGAGAATACATGGGAAGCGCTTGTAGGGATCGAAAAAGACCTGGGACTCGACAATCTTCCATGGAGGATCGACGGCTTCGATATATCACACTCTTCGGGTCATGAAATGTACGGTGTCTGCGTTGTATTTGAACAGGGATCTCCCAACAGGTCCCTGTACAGACGCTACAGAATAAGGAACGTGGAGGGCGTGGATGATTTCAGGGCAATTCAGGAAACACTGGAGCGTCGCTACAGAACCGGAGCGGCGGAAGAGCTGTCCCCTCCCCAGCTTATACTTATAGACGGAGGGCGGATACAACTGGAGTTCGCACAAAGGGCTATTGCGGGAACGGCTATGGAGAAATCGGACATAGCGGCTCTCGCAAAAAGAGAAGAACTGGTCTATCTTCCCGGGAAAAGGGATCCTGTGAGGCTCGACAGAGATCACCCCGGTTTGCGGATACTTCAGAGAGTGAGAAACGAGGCGCACAGGTTTGCCATAGAATCCAACAGGAACGCAGGCAACGCAAGGTTTTCCGTTTCGATGCTTGAGCAGGTTCCCGGAATAGGAAAGATCAGGGCGGCGAAACTGGTAACACGTTTCGGCAGTGTTCGCCGGATAGCGGAAAGCACAGCGGAAGAAATTTCGAAAGAACCGGGAATTACGTTAAAAACTGCCGTGAAAATAATCCAGACACTTAAAGGCCGGGAGGAAAAACCTTTCAATGAAACCAGGACGGATTGACCAACGTTTTATGGATTTTGCTCTCAGCCTGGCCATGAGGGGCGCGTCCAGGGCCAGCCCCAACCCGAGGGTGGGCTGTGTTATTGTCCGCGATCACGGGGTTGTTGCATACGGATGGCATGAGGGTCCTGGAAAACCGCATGCGGAAGCCGCCGCCATAGCCATGGCCGGAGATATGGCGCGTGGGGCCGTCCTGTATGTCAACCTGGAACCGTGCACCCATTTTGGACGAACACCTCCCTGTGCTCCCAGGATCATTAAAGCTGGAGTCTCACGGGTGGTGATAGGCGTCGAGGACCCCGATCCCCGGGTAAGGGGAGGCGGGATTGCAATGCTCGAGAACGCCGGAGTTTCGGTGGATGTTGGCGTAAGAAAAGCCGAATGTCGATGGATCAACAGGGGGTTTCTCAGCCGTATTGAGAATGGCCGGCCGTGGGTTACGCTGAAAGCCGCTGTTTCTCTCGACGGCTGTATCGCTCCATCCGATGGTAACAGCAAATGGATCACCAATGTGTTTTCCAGGAGGCTGGCTCATATGCTGAGAGCCGAAAACGACGCCGTCATGATAGGCGCCAGAACAGCCAAGATCGATGATCCCCATCTCGATGTCCGTTTATGTCCTGGAGATTCTCCGCTCAGAGTTGTGCTGGATTCGCGTTTCAGGGCGCCCCAGGATCTGGCTGTATTTCGCGATGACAATGTTCTGGTGATTGGACTGAATCAGGCCGAAAAGGAAGTTGAAACAGAGGATATGGCAAGATGGGGCCGACATGTTCTGGTTGAGCCTGACGCAGGGGGAAAACCCTCGATGAGCGAGATTCTTCAAAACCTCGGGGCCATGGGGATCAATTATCTCCTGGCGGAGGGGGGCGCGGGCGTCGCCGCTTCATTGCTGAAGGATGATCTGGTGGACCAGTTTTCTTTCTTCCAGGCGTCGAAGTTTCTGGGAGATGGCGTGGGTATAGGGTCGGCTCTTCCTGTAGCGGCAATGGAGCAGGCAATTCATGCAGATGTTGCCTGCGTTCGCAATGTAGAAGAGGACAAATGGCTGGAGGGCGGTAGAGCATGTTCACCGGACTCGTTGAATCGATAGGCAGAGTGCGCTCCAAAAAACGGCGGGAAGATATTACAATGCTTGAGGTCGCGGAAGTCCCTTTTGCACCGGAAGTTGGAACAGGCGACTCTATATGCGTTTCCGGAGCATGCCTTTCGGCGGTATCAGTCGGACGGGACAGCCTGGTGCTGGAAATGATGCCTGAAACCGTTGCAAGAACAACCCTGGGAAGCCTGCAGCCCGGAAGTCCCGTGAACCTGGAGCGAGCCCTGAGGGCGGATGGTCGTCTGGAGGGACACATAGTAACCGGCCACGTTGATTGCCGGGGCCGGATTGAGGCGGTCAGGGAATCGGGCCGCTCCAGGGTGCTGGAGATAGCGGCGCCGGCGGAATTTACCCGATACATGGCGGCGAAAGGTTCTGTGGCCATCGATGGTGTAAGCCTGACTATAATGGGAAACACCGGCGAGCGTTTTTCCGTAGGGTTGATTCCACAGACTTTGTCGCAAACCGCTATTGGCGGTCTGGTCTGCGGCTCGCAGGTGAACGTAGAGTGCGATATCATAGCCAAGTACATGGAAGCCCTGTTGCACAGGGCGGGACAAACGAAGGCGGAGGACGCCCGTTCGGCCGGAGTTACTTCTGACATGCTCCGGAATCTGGGCTGGGCGTAAACTCGCCTCAGGGGGTATTTTTGTTGAATAGGGAATCCACAGGCGAAGGCAAGTCCGTACAGTTCAATTCCATAGAGGAGGCCATCGGCGAGATACGCGAGGGCCGGATGGTCATAGTTGTGGACGACGAAGCCCGCGAAAACGAAGGCGATATCGTCATGGCTTCCCAGTTTGTACGGGCCGAGGACATCAATTTCATGATCAGCAAGGCAAGGGGGCTGGTGTGTGTTCCTGTTTCACAGGAGCAGGCGGAGCGCCTCGATCTCTACCCCATGGTGAAAGAAAACACGGATTTGCATGGAACGGCTTTTACGGTCAGCGTGGATGCGCGTGAGGGAACGACAACAGGCATATCCGCAGAAGAAAGGGCGCTTACGGCAAGGCTTCTGGCAGATCCTGAGGTAAAACAGACAATGTTCAGGAAACCGGGCCATATTTTTCCCCTTATTGCGAAAAAAGGCGGAGTGCTTAAACGTGCGGGTCACACGGAGGCGTCGGTAGACCTGGTCAGGCTGGCTGGCCTGCGCCCCTCTGGTACCATTTGTGAGATAATGAACAACGACGGGACGATGGCTCGCCTGCCGCAGTTGTTCGAATTCGCCCGGAAAGAAGGCCTGGCGATAATTTCGGTTGAGGAGCTTATACGCTATCGTCACCGCAAGGACCGTCTGGTCGAAAAGGTCGCCACCGTCGAACTTCCCACGCAATACGGTACATTCAAGGCTCATGCCTACCGGTCGGTTCTGGATGAGCAGACGGAAAGGCTCCATATAGCTCTTGTCAAGGGAGACCCGGCGACGTCCGAAAACCCCCTTGTAAGGGTGCACTCGGAGTGCCTGACGGGGGATGTATTCGGTTCGCTGCGTTGCGACTGCGGCCCCCAGCTGGCGACCGCGCTGGAAATGGTGGAAGCCGAAGGCGCAGGGGTAGTGCTCTACATGCGGCAGGAGGGAAGAGGTATCGGTCTGCTGGCGAAACTTCACGCCTACGCCCTTCAGGAGCAGGGGATGGATACCGTGGAAGCCAACGAGGCGCTGGGTTTCAAGGCGGACCTCAGGGATTACGGTCTGGGTGCCCAGATATTGTCTGACCTGGGCCTTGGATCTATAAGGCTTCTTACCAATAACCCCAGAAAGATAGTGGGCCTCGAGGGTTACGGTCTCAAGGTGGCGGAACGGGTGCCTCTTGTTATACGTCCTAACGAATTCAACAGGAAATATCTCGACGCCAAGGAACGAAAACTGGGCCATATGCTCCATCTGCGCGACGTAATAGGCTAGTTCAGGGTTAGAAATGCTGCAGTTTCAGAAAGGATGGGATGGCGGTGAGAGTGCTTCAGGGAAAACTGGTTGGTACGGGTCTCCGGTTCGGTATATGTGTCTCCCGTTTCAACGACATTATTTCCTCAAGGCTCCTGGAGGGGGCCAAGGATTATCTGCTGCGTCATGACGTAGGCGCTCAGGATATAGACGTATTCTGGGTTCCGGGGGCGTGGGAGATACCTCTGGTCATAAAGGAGTGTGCGCTTTCGGGACGTTACGACGCGCTTCTTGCCCTTGGAGCGGTGATCCGGGGGGATACTCCCCATTTCAGCTTTGTGGCGGCCGGGGTCTCCAAAGGGCTCGCCATGGTGGAAATGGAGCAGAGGACGCCCGTGGGTTTCGGGG
>CAZBLL010000113.1:0-5762 GCA_964492625.1 uncultured Synergistaceae bacterium | reverse complement strand
CGCACTCCCGCGCTCGCAAGAGCGACGCCCCCGTAAAGAGCCGCCAGCATCATTTCGGACCTTGCATCAATGCTTTTGCCGTTGTAGGTGGCCGGCTTCAGCCATCTTCCAACCCTCTTCAGCGATTCCCTGGCGAACATGTCGCTGAAGGGCGACGCCTGCCTGCTGGTAAAGGCCTCAGGCGCGTGGGTCATTGCGTCCATCCCCGTTGCGGCTGTAACGAACGGCGGCAGCGATAACGTGAGTTCAGGGCCCAGAAGGCTGACGTCGGGGTAGAGTTTGTCGTCGTTGATACCGCCCTTGACCCCGTCGCTTTTACGGATGAGCACCGACGTGAAAGTAACCTCCGAACCCGTACCGGCGGTTGTCGGTATCATTATAGTAGGCACTCCGGGCGATTTAACGAGCCCCAGGCCTTGATAGTCGGCGGCCGAGCCCTCGTTTGTGATCAGCATCCCTACGGCCTTGGCCACGTCCATCGAACTGCCGCCTCCCAGGCCCACCGCCGCCTGGCAGTCGTGTTCACGGGCAAGCTCGGCTACGGCGTCGGTCGTCTCGACGGATGGTTCCGGTTCTACGCCTGAAAAAAGACAGGCGTCAATACCCGATTCCTGCAACTTGTCCATGATACGCCCGGCCACGCCAAGGCGCTCCATGGTTTCATCCGTCACCACGACGGCCCGCTTCGCCCCCAGCGACAAAGCCGTTTCTCCTACACGGCCGGAAACACCCGGGCCGAATTGTATTTTCCCCGCCATAAACATGTTGAAGTCCATTAAGGTCACTCCCCAGAATTTAAATTGGTGCGCACCATTTCACTACATATCCCTGATGCGCCTCCAAGGCTTGTTACGTAGCGGACGCCGGATTTTCTGTCGACCGTTTCAGGGTTGCGGAGAACACGCTCCCATTCCTCCGCCAGCCCCCGAGAATCCGTTACTTTCATCGCCGCACCAAGGCTGGCCAATTCCGCCGCTGGCCGGGCAAAATCGTCCATAAACGGACCGTGCTGTATCGGCGTTCCCCAGATTGCGGCCTCCAGCAGGTTCTGTCCACCCCTGGGAACAAGGCTGCCCCCCACGAAGGCGGATGAGGCCGCCTCGTAAAGGCCGAAAAGCCAGCCTATCTCGTCCACTACAAGGATATCCCATCGCTCGCTGATTTGCGAGAAGAGCGTTACGGAACCGTATTCTTTTGCTAGTCCGGCTACGGTCTCCGCCCTCTCCGGATGCCTGGGCGCAATTATCAGCCGTACGTCGGGAAATGTTTTCCTTACTCTGGAAAAAGCCTCCAGTACGCATTCGTCCTCGCCCGTATGGGTGCTGCCCGCAAGCAAAACAGGATCAGGTCCCGCGTTCAGTTTCACTCGCAACTGCTCTTTATCCAGGTTCCTTGCCCTTTCGATCAGCGCGTCGACCTTGCAGTCACCCGTTACCAGCGTTTTTTCCCTATCGACTCCCAGTTCCGCCAGGCGCAGGGCGTCGGATTCATCCCTTACCATGATTTTTGTAAAAAGCGAAAGCACGTCTTTCCAGAAACGTTTCTGTTTCAAGGCCTTTCTGAAGGAACGCTCGGAAAACCGTCCGTTCACTATAAACGCCGGTATGTTTCGCTTTGCAAGTTCCCAAACGAAGTTGGGCCATATCTCGGTTTCCAGGGTTACGAAGCCTGCAGGGGAAACCGAATGGATAGCCCTTGAAACGGCCCAGGGAGCGTCCCAGGGATAGTAGGCGTTACGGTCGACTAAATCTCCCGCGAGCCGTGAGGCCATGGCCCGGCCGGTGACCGTTATCGTTGTTAGGAACAGTTTTGTTTGGGGTTCATCTTTTTTGAAGGCCCTCATCAACGGAACTGCGGCCTGAACTTCTCCCACCGACACCGCGTGCACCCAGAGCGGTGAGACGCTATGCCCCTTGAACATCTGTCCATACTTTCCAAACCGTTCACCTCGTCCGTCGCGATATTTTAAAGCCAGCCACGGCGTGGCCACACCAAAGGCGGCTGCTGAAAGAAGACGGTACTTTCGGATATCCAGGTCAGGCCACCCCGGCCTTCAACAACTCGTGCAGGTGAACCACGCCCGCCAGCGCGCCTCCTTCGATTACGGCCAGACAGGATATTTCGTTGTCCTCCATAACCTTGAGGGCCTCTGCGGCCAGCCTCTCGGGGGCTATCGTCCTTGGGCTTTTCGTCATGACCTGTTCTATGGGAAGATCCAGACCCTGAACCCCACGGTCTTCAAGCAGCCTGCGGAGGTCACCATCAGTAAAAATACCCTTTAGTCCATTATTGGGGCCGAGTACGAAGGTTGCCCCGTACCCCTTGCTGGTGATCTCGAACAAAGCCTCCCTGACGCTGGCCGACAGCAGCACCGACGGCGTTCTGTCCCCGACGCCCATGACGTCGGACACCCGGAGCAAAAGTCTCCTGCCGAGACTGCCCCCCGGATGAAACAGGGCAAAATCGTCTGCGTGCAAACCTCGTATCTCGGTTACCATTCCCGCGAGCGCGTCGCCCAGCGCCAACTGAACCGTGGTGCTTGTGGTGGGAGCAAGGCCCAGGGGGTCGGCTTCGCGCTCTACGCCCGAATCCAGCGTTACATCCGCTTCCTTTGCCAGCCGGGACTCGGTGTTGCCCGTAACCGCTATAACAGGGGCGCCAAGCCGCCTGAAAAAGGGCAGGACTTCCAGAACCTCTCTTGTCTCACCGCTGTTGCTCAGGAACAGACCGGCGTCCTCGCGGCAGACCATACCCAGGTCTCCGTGCGCTCCCTCGGCGGCGTGAAGAAAGAAAGACGGCGTTCCCAGTGACGCCAGCGTGGCGGCTATCTTGCGACCAATCAGTCCGGATTTGCCCATGCCAACCACTACAAGCCTGCCGCCGCAATCGTGGATTATACGCGCCGCCTTCACAAGTTCAGGGCCGACACGCCCGGAAGCACTGTAGAGTTCGGCCGCCTCCATGGCGATTATCCGCCTGCCCGCTGACAGCAGTTTTTCGTCTTCCATTTTTATGCCTGTGCGTTCTCTTGGGAGACTGACCATCATCGCCCTGTCTCCGCAAGATCAACGAAGCCTATGGTTTCGACGACATCCCTGATCGCCCTTATCTGCCTAAGGAAAGATTTCAGTTCACCCAGCGGCAACATATTGGGGCCGTCGCTCAGGGCTTTTTCCGGTTCTGGATGCACCTCGAGGAAAAGAGCGTCTACGCCCACGGCAACAGCCGCCCTGGCCAGAAGGGGTACGAAACGTCTGTCTCCTCCGCTGGAGGTTCCTCTGGCGCCCGGCATCTGAACACTGTGCGTTGCGTCGAACATAACGGGATAGCCCAGCGAACGCATTACCGCAAGGGAACGCATATCGACCACTAGTTGACCGTAGCCGAAGGTGCTGCCACGTTCACACAGGACGACTTTATCGTTGCCGGCCTCACGGCATTTGGCGACGGCCTGCTCCATATCCCACGGCGCCAGGAACTGGCCTTTCTTGATATTAACGACCTTGCCGGTTTCGGCCGCGGCCACCAGCAGGTCGGTCTGCCTGCACAAAAAGGCCGGTATCTGGAGAACGTCCGCGACGGCCGCCGCTCTGGCGGCCTGTTCTGGCAGATGTATGTCGGTCAGAACAGGGCAGCCGATTTTCTCCTTCACCTCAGCCAGAATATCCAGGCCATCATCAAGACCCGGTCCCCTGTAGCTGCTGATTGAAGTTCTGTTGGCCTTGTCGAAAGAAGACTTGAAAATATAGGGAAAGTCAAATTCTTTACACACTTTTGCGGCTTCTTCAGCCACTCGCAACGCCAGGTCCCTGCTTTCCAACACGCACGGGCCGGCAATAACCGGCATGTGTCTTGAACCAAACGATACATTCCCCGCAGAGAATGTTCTAGTTTCCTGATCCATAAATATCATCTCCGTATCGCTTCAGGTGCGCCTCCATGCGGGCGACGTCTTGCGGCGTATCTATCTCGATTGTGTCGCGGGATGCATGCACACATGTTATCGAATAGCCCCGTTCCAGCACCCGGAGCATCTCCAGGCTTTCGATTTTTTCAAGCGGCGCCGGGTCCCACGAAGCAAAGGAAAGAAGGAAATCCCTTCTGTAGGCGTATGGGCCGATGTGTTTAAACCATACGCCGCCGCTGTTTCTTGGATATGGAATGGGAGAACGGCTGAAATACAGGGCTCGTCCGTCGAAACCAAAAACCATCTTGACTACGTTGGGGTCCGAAACCTCGGCCTCGCTTTCTATGCGTTTGGCCAAAACGGCCAGCGATGAATCCTGATCCTGCACCAGAGCTTCAACAAGCGGGTCGATCATATCCGGCCCCACAAGAGGGTCGTCCACCTGTACGTTGAGAACAATATCGGCTTCCGGTGTTTCGGCGGCCACCCAGGCCACCCTGTCGCCTCCGCTGGGAAGATCGGGCGGGGTCAGAACAGCTTCGCCACCGGCTTTTTCAACAACACGCAGGATACTTTCGTCGTCAACGGCCACAACGACCCTGTCTACGGATAAACAACGCTGCGTCTGTTTAAGCACCCTGACTACAAGCGGCACGCCCCCTATTTCAACAAGGGGTTTTCCGGGCAGTCTGGTGCTGGCGAGTCTCGCCGGTATTACGGCCAGTGTTTTCCTTATCATCGCAGTTTTTGCCCCTCCGTTCCATGGAAGCAGCCTTTCATAGCCCGAAACACCCTGTTTCTGACGGACCAGCCCAGGCTACCCGAAGCGTATCCCACTACCGCGTCAAGCGCTCCGGGACCGCCCATTCGTTGCCGCCCGGCGGAGGCCATTGTGCTACTTTTTACAGGATTTTCCAGGATGCCGAAGGTTTCGCGGGCCAGCGCCTGTGGGTCCGCCTTAACCAGTGACTCCGCCTCGCCAAGCAGTTTTTGTTGCACCCTCTTTCCCTTTTCATCGACCGAGACGACGGGAACACCCAAACCCGCGCAGATCTGGTTGGCCGTTCCTCCCAGCCCTATCAGTACATCGGCGCATACAGCCGCTCTGGCGACATCGCCGAAAAACAGACTTACAACAAAACCGCCCTGCGGGCTTTGAAGACGTTCGTTTTCCATTTCCCAGCCGGCGGCTTTTTCCAGCAGTCGTTTGCGGTCGAGCGTGGGCGCAACTACCATAATAAAACGAGCTTCCTTCATTTCCTGCAGGCTTTCGGCTGCGGCCAGAAGCAAAGCCATATCTTTGTATGCCCTTTCCCTGCTTCCCGGCAAAAGAAGCACGGTTTTTTTGCCGCTTCCATAAAACCTGATGTCCACTTTATCAGTATCACCGGCGAGGTCCATGATTGGGTTCCCCGCGTAAACGGCCTTCACGCCTTTTTCTCCCAGTTCACTTGCTGTCTGCCCGTCGCGCGTCCAGACGAGCCTGCATCGTTTCTTGAGAATCAGGCGTTCAAGCCGCCAGTGGCCGTGGAGAAGTGTTGTTTTGGCCGTAGCCACAAGCGCAGGCTTCATGCCCTGCCCCCAGAGCGTGTGCAGCAGCAGGTAGACATCACCTACGCACAGAACCGTCCTGTTGGAACCTCTGATCTTCTTCCAGGCCGCGGATTGGGCCGTTATATGCCTCAAGAGCCCGGCCCTTATATCGCTGAAGAGATCTCTCAGCCTGTACTTGATCACGCCCCCGCTCGGCGTCTCAGAGGGAGGGGAAACGACATCTATTCCCCTGTCCCGATATTCTCTTCCCGATCCCACCAAAGAGAAACCCTGTACCTGACTGTCAGGGAATGTTTTTTTG
>CAZBLL010000112.1:0-5772 GCA_964492625.1 uncultured Synergistaceae bacterium | reverse complement strand
GGCTATATCCTTTAGCCCGTTTCCCGTTACCACCACCACTACGCGCTCGTCCGCCTTAAGGAACCCGTCGCGGGCCATTTTGGTGAACCCGGCGAAAGCGGCGGCGGCGGCCGGTTCCGCGAACACTCCCGTGGCCCGCGCCAGTTGGGGAATGGCGGCGAGTATCTCGTCGTCGGAAACCGCCACCATGTCGCCGTTGGTATTACGGACGGATCTGAGGGCCTTGGCCCAGTTGCGCGGCGCGCCTACGGAAATGCTGTCGGCCAGCGTATCGGCGGGGCCGAATTCCACCCTGTCGGTTCCGGCGTAAACAGCCCTGCATATGGGCTGCGCTCCCTCGGCCTGTACGCCCGTTATAACCGGGATCCTGTCGATGAGGCCCAGTTCGTAAAGATCGGAAAAACCCTTGTAGAGACCGCTTATGCAGCACCCGTCGCCCACCGCTATTACTACACGGTCGGGGACGTTCCAGTTCATCTGCTCGGCTATCTCGAGCGCCGCCGTTTTCTTGCCTTCCACCAGATACGGATTTATGGCGCAATTGCGGTTGTACCAGCCCCAGTGCTCTATGGCCGCGGCGGCCAGATCGAACGTGTCGGCGTAGTCTCCCTGTACCAATACCACCCGGGCCCCGTAGACGAGCAACTGGGCCACCTTTGCCACTGGCGCGCTCTCGGGCACAAAGATAACGCTTTTAAGCCCGGCCACTGCGGCGAACCCCGCAAGCGAGCTGGCGGCGTTACCGGTGGAAGCGCAGGAAACCACACTTTTCCCGGCGTCGAGCGCCCTGGCCACTCCTACGGCGCTGGCCCTGTCCTTGAACGATGCGGTCGGGTTGCGGCCATCGTCCTTGATGAACAGCGAACCCACTCCGTATTCCGAAGCGGTTGCCGGCGCCTCGTACAGGGGCGTCCATCCGACATGGAGGCGCGGGATGTTGTTATCGTCTTCGACCGGCAGTATGGCCCTGTATCTCCAGAGGCTCCGGTCGCCGGTTTCGCTGAAAGTATCCCTGGTCACCCGGGCGCGCAGGCTTTGGCAATCGTACAGGACATCGAGCGTTCCGTCGGGGCCGCAGACCGGACAGGTATACATGTCGGCGGCGGGCTCGAACGTTTTTCCGCACAGCACGCAGCGCAGGGCCTGCGGGCGGGGCATCAGGCTTCCTTTCCGGCAGGCATGCCCCCGGCTATGGCGGCGTAGCCCTCGCAGGCTGCGGCAAGCTGTTCGATCTCGATATATTCGTCCACCACGTGGGCCAGTTCCTCAAGCGAAGGCCCGAAACCTATGGTGGGGATCCCGGCCTTTCCGGCGTAGAAACTGCCGTTGGTGCAGAAATAGTAGTGCGAGAGTTCCGGTTCCATTCCTGCGCCCTGCAGGGCCCTGACCGCGGATTGAACGAACGGCTCCTTTTCGGAAAACAGCCACCCCGGAGCGAAACGTTCGGCTTTTATGGGTTCGCCCGTGTAGCATTTTTCCTCGCCTGTGGCGAAGAAAGCCGAAGCTTTCAGCTCGGGATCGAATTTTTCCTGGCCCTCTATTATACGGTTAATCTGGTCGAGAACCTTATCGTGGGTCTCCCCCACCAGCAGCCGCCTGTCGAAGGTGACCCTGCATTTTTCGGGAACCACGCTGGCGCCCGGCCATGGAGTTGAGATTATATCGGTAACTTCCAGGATCCCCTCGCCCAGAACGGGGTCGGTATGGGGGTTGAATTCCTTTTCGACGGCCATCAGGAGCGGCATCATCTTCTTTACTGCGTTGAGCCCCACTTTAGGGTTCGAAGAGTGCGCGGGTTTTCCGTAGGTCTCCATGACAATCTCCGCCCTGCCCCGCTGTCCGCGCTTGATGTTGAGGCTGGACGCCTCTCCTATTACCACATAGTCGGGCCTGGATGCCTGCGCCACCAGTTCGGAGGCCACGCCCTCGAAGCATTCCTCGTGAACGGAACCGGCCACGTATACTTCACCGTCGAACCCGGCCCCATCCTCCCGGAGGAAAACAGGGGCCAGAATCATTGCCGCAAGCGCGCCCTTCATGTCGGAGGTGGCCCTGCCCCATATTTTCCCGTCGGAAATTTCTGCGCCGTAGGGGTCTTTCGTCCATTTCGAAGGATCTCCCACGTCGACATGATCCATGTGGCCCTCGAACAGGATGCGGGGACCTCCCTTGCCAAACGTCATTTTACCCACCACGTTGCCGAACCGGTCCGTCTGCACCTCGTCGTATCCGCCCTGTTTCATGGCCTCGGTAACCAGGGCCGCCATTTCCTTTTCCTGCCCGGAAAGGCTGCGGGCCCTTATAAACCTGCGGCAGAGGTCCACCAGTCTGTCCGTTCTCGCCTGATCCATCATGGTCTTTTCTCCTTTCAGCCGTCCTGCTCCCGACTACAGTTTTCCATGTGTGAGAGTTCCGCCGGATACGGTGACTTTCGCCCGTATGTCCCTGAGCGTCTCTCCCGGCGGCCTCACCCACGGGTCATCATCCAGCACAACGAAATCGGCCGCTTTTCCCGGTTCCAGGGTCCCGGTCACTTCGCCAAGACCCATGACCCGGGCTGCATTGCGGGTGAAAAGCGGCAGGGCCTCGTCAAGAGACAGTTTCTGCTTCGGCTCCCATCCTCCACGGGGCGTTCTCGAGAGCGCCCGCACGCGGTTGACGGCTCCGTCGAAACCGTACCACGGGTTGGGTTCGGCCGCGGGGCAGTCGGACCCGGCGGCTGCCAGGACGCCGTCGTCGAGCAGGGATCTCCACGCATAGGATATCTCAAGGTATTTACCGGGGATACCCGCTTCGGCTATGTCTATTTCATCGGCCAGGAAGACGGGCTGTATATCGGCCGCAACTCCCAGGGCCGCCATTTTTCTGCGCTGTTCGGGCCGCACAAGGTAGCAGTGGATGATGCGATGCCTCAGCCCCGGACGACTGAAGAGGGTCTGGGCGTTTTCGAAGGCGTCGAGCACCTGATCCATGGCCCTGTCGCCCACGGTATGTACGGCCACCTGGACGTTCTGTCTGTGGGCCTCGCAAACCAGGTCGCGGAATTGGGCTTTTCCGTAATTCAGGTCGCCCCTGTAACCAGGCCGGCCGAGATAGTCGAAGGACATGGCCCCGGTCTGGGCGCAGAATCCGCCGTCGGCGAAAAGCTTGAGCCCGCCGTACCTGAGCCGATCATTCCCGAAACTGGAGGCTATTCCCATGGGAAGCACGCTGTTGCCATGCACCACGACCCGCTGAAGCATATGGCCGTGCTCGAGGAGTTGCTGATAGTGTCCGAATGATTCGGCTATTCCGAGGTGTTCCGCAGATGTGGTATTGAAGGCGGTAATACCCAGGGCCGCCCAGGTTTTCATGCCTTCCGCGAGCGCCTCCACTCTGGAGCCGGTGTCGGGAAGGCTGCGTCGCCATGCCGCGTAGAGCCTGTCGGCCCCGCTTTCAAGAACGACGCCGCTGGGGCGCCCGGTCCCGTCTCGCTGCACTCCCCGGGGCGGATCGTCGTGTTCAAGCATGCCCGCAGCTTCAAGCGCACCCGTGTTTGCGCAGTGGGCGTGGAAACAGATCCTGGTCAGAAGAACCGGCCGGGGCACGGCGTCGAGTTCAGCCCGGTTGGGGAGACGCTTTTCGGCGAACTTCATGTGGTCGAAGTGCATTCCCCGCACCCAGACCCCTTCGGGAAGTTGTAACGCTCTTTCCGTGAGGGCCTCCACCACCTGCGGTATGGATCGACAGACCGAAAGGTCCACCGCCTGAAGTCCTTCGACCCAGGCGGCGAAATGGACGTGGCTGTCTATTATGCCGGGAATCACCCTGCGGCCGCACAGATCGCGTTCTTCGGCCTCCTGAGCCGCGGGATGGGATAGGACCTCGCCGTCGCTACCGACGGAAAGCAGAAGACCGTTTCGCTCAAGCATGGCCTCCGCTTCCGGCCGGCCCGGGTCGGCGGTTTTTATCTTTCCGTTGCGGTAGATGCGGGCCTTTAAATCCATGGAACAACCTCCGTCAGGATAAATCGTGAATCGGGAAACAATGTCAAACCCGAGATTCCTCGCTTACGCTCGGAATGACAAGCATTTTCTGTAAGCTGTCAGCTGCGCGCTGTCTGCTGCTTTTTCCGCCATCCGACGTCCGCCATCGGCTCTTGAGGTGCTGTTACCATCCCTTGACGGTTTCGAGCACCTCGTCGGGGATACGTCCCGCGAGGAAATCGTTGACGCTTTCTTCTATGATCGCCAGCGCTTTGTCAACCTCTTCCCTGGTTATGACCAGCGGAGGCTGTACGCGAAGCACCGAGCCGCTGAAAAACGACAGCAGAAGCCCCTTTTGCCAGCACTGGTAGCATATCTTGGCCGCCGCCTCGCCGTGACGCTCTCTGACGACACGGTCCTTTACGAGGTCCACGCCGACGGAAAGGCCAAGGCCTCTCACATCGCCGATGATATCGTATTTTTCCTTCATTTCGAGGAAGCGTTTTTTGATATATTCGCCCGTTGTGCGGGACTTTTCGAGCAATCCTTCCTCCTCGATGATGTCGATGGTGGCCGACGCAGCCGCGCAGCATACGGGGTTGCCAGCCATGGTGAAGCAGTGCGCAGGCGGTTGCCAGTTTTCCATCAGGTCGGCCCTGGCGACGATGGCGCTGAGGGGCATTCCCGAAGCTATCGCCTTTCCCAGTATCACGGCGTCGGGGACCACGTCGAAATGTTCTATTCCGAACCATTTGCCGGTTCGACCGAACCCCTGCTGCACTTCCTCCGAGAAAAGCAGTATCCCGTAGGAATCGCAAAGTTCCCTCAGGCCCTTCATGAAGGAAACCGGAGGGACCACCAGACCCGCGTCTCCCTGTATGGGCTCGATGATTACCGCCGCCACCTCCTCGCCCGGAATATAACAGTCGAGCGCGCGGCGTATGAGTTCCAGGTGATAGTTAGCGGTTTCCTCTTCGCTCATGGAAAACGGCGGTCTGTATGTGTCGGGATAGGGGAAATGGTAGACCTCGGGTAGAAACGGCCCCATGCGGCGGCGCATGTTGAGGCTCAATGCCGAAAGGGTCATGGCGCCGTAGGTGGTTCCGTGGTAGGAGCGTTCGAAGGCTATGATCTTCTGCCGCCCAGTGGCCCAGCGGGCAAGCTTGATGGCGCCGTCGTTGGCGTCGGAGCCCGAAAGCCCGTAGATCACACGTTTTGGCGAATCTCCGGGGGCCACCCTGCACAGTTTTTTGCTCAGGTCGACCAGCGGCTCATGGTACATGTACACGGCGGTATAGACCAGGAACTGATTTGCCTGCTCTGTGACCGCGTTAACCACGCGGGGATGCGAATGCCCCACGTTTACCGCGCCCGCGCTGGAAAGAAAGTCGACATAGGTGTTTCCGTCGATATCCTCCACCACTGAACCCGACGCCTTCTTCACGACAAGGGGGTAATAGGGCACTCTGGCCGCAGGTGCAAGATATTTCTGGTCCTCTTCGACCGTTTTTCTGCATCGATCAAGGGACAATCTCTCCATCTCTTTTTCTCCTTTGCACTATGAAGTTGCGTCCCTGGTGCGTTGATAAAGGGGGCGGAAGGTCGCCCTTCCGCCCCGGGTTTCGGTGTTAGCGTTTTATGGTCAGTTACGTATAGCCCTGTGCGCGGCCCTTATTCCAGCTCGGAATGCAGACGGACTTCGGTGTAGAGTTCGTCGCCGAGCATCTCTTTCATCTTGGGCCATACTTCCAGACGAACCTTGGAGGCGCAAGCGTCGAGCTCTTCGGGGGTGAGCATTACGATCTCC
>CAZBLL010000111.1:0-5806 GCA_964492625.1 uncultured Synergistaceae bacterium | reverse complement strand
TCGTCCCCCGCTAGCAGTTTTTTCGCGGCCGAGGCGTGGGCGCCCGTTGAAAAGCCGCAGAAAATCCCTTCCAACCCGGCCAGGGCGCGAGCTCCCTCCATCGCTTCTTCGTCGGTTATCTGAATGAACCCGTCTACAAGGGAACGGTCCAGAAGGGGCAGATCCCTTGAATAGCCGCACCCCTGTATCCTGTGCCCCCCACTGCCGCCGGTTTTCGAGAACCAGGCGGGCTCCGCCGGTTCGGCCAGGTAGCAGCGCACCGGAGGATCATGGCGCTTGCGGGTTTTGGAAATACCCGTAAAGGAACCGCCGGAGCCGACAATGTCCACAAAAGCGTCGATTTTTCCGCCGGTGTCGCGCCATATTTCCTCGCCCGATATTTCCTCGCCCCTTACGTTGCCTTCCATGGCGAACTGGTCCGCGCGGAATGCACCGCGCTCCTTTACGATTCGTCGGGCTTCCGCGTCCACCAGTTCAAGGTCTTTGCCGGAAACCTGCCCCGGCTCGGCGCCCGGAGTCTGCGGAACAAGAGCAACCTCGGCCCCCAGCGCCCGCATCATTCGAGCCCTCTCCATGGAATTGCCCTCCGACATGACGGCGACAAATCGGTATCCCTTTATACCGCAAGCCAGGGCAAGACCCGTACCCGTGTTGCCGCTGGTAAGCTCCACTACCGTGTCGCCCGGTTTTATCCAGCCTTTTTCCTCGGCTTCAAGCAACATGTGAAGCCCTACCCTGTCCTTTTTGCTGAACCCGGGATTCAGATATTCCAGCTTCGCCAGCATGGTTCCCGAAAGCCCCCAGTGCGACGCCAGCCTGTCGCACCGCACCAGTGCGGTGTCGCCTATGGCTTCCAGAATGTTTGCAAGCACCTTGGCCACGTGATCGCCTCCTGCTCTTTGTGAAGGGTAACAGTGTAAATAAGTATACACTTTTTGCGATGTTGACAAAGAATCATACCGGGGCAATAATGAAGAAAATTCTACAGGTGGGGTGAGACATGAAGCCAGAAAAACACGAACCGGTGATCGAACGCATACGCAAATGCAGCGAAAGTCTGGGAGGTCAGCAGAAGGCGCTGGCCGGGTATATCGCCCATAACCCCAGCAAGGCGGCCTTTATGAACTCGGTCCAGCTCTCGGAAGCCGCGGGCGTGAGCAACCCCACGGTTATCAGGCTTGCGGTAAGCCTGGGTTACGGTGGTTTCCCAGAGTTTCAGGACGCCCTGCAGGATCAGGTACGCGAAAGGATAAGATCGCTGGAGCGCTACCAGGCCGGGGAAACCGAACGCGAGGAAACGCTTTTTCAACGGGTCCTTTCGCTTGAATTCCACGTACTGAACGAAATGAAACGCAAACTCGACGAAGCCCAAACGGAGCGGGCCGTGGGCCTGCTCGACAAAAGCGAGCGTGTCTACGTAACTGGTCTGCTGGCCAACACATGCCTTGCGGAGTACGTCAGTTATTTTCTGGGAATACTGCGGCCCAACGTTCACCTGATAACCCACGCCGACAGGAACGTCTACAACCAGATACGGCACGCTTCGAAAAACGACGCGGCCCTGGTGTACAGTTTCCCCCGCTACCCGCTTGCATCACAATCCCTGGCCGAATATTTCCGCAAGAAGGGCACACCCGTCATAGGCGTTACCGACAGCCCGCTGTCGCCGTTGGCGCCCATTTCCGACATCCTGCTCGAGGCGCCAATGAAGTTTCTGTCGTTCATCGACCCGTGCGCGGGGGCTTTCGCCCTCAGCCACTGTCTTCTCACGGCGCTGTACCTGAAACACCCCGGGCGCATGCGCGAGGAACTGAGGATGTTCGAGGACTTCGCCCAGAACCGCAACATGTTTCTTCGCAAGGACATCGACATAGTCGACCTTGTATAGATGCGAAACAAACCAAAGGAGGCTAACGAATCATGGAGATCCTGGTGCTTTCGGAAAAGGAGATAACATCGCTGGGGATACCGGTATCCGAGGTAATGGAAGTGGTCGAGAGGGGTTTCACCCTTAAGGGCGAGGAAAAAATGGA
Source organism: uncultured Synergistaceae bacterium (assembly GCA_964492625.1). GTDB lineage: Bacteria > Synergistota > Synergistia > Synergistales > Thermovirgaceae > CAZBLL01. The sequence goes on along the minus strand of CAZBLL010000111.1, from coordinate 3,773 downwards.
AATGCCGGCCAAGATAGGTATTCACCCGCGCAAGGACTGCTTTATCCACGCCATGCCCTGCTACGCGGGCGGCGACGTAGACGCTGCGGGCCTGAAATGGGTGGCCGGATACCCCATCAACCAGGCAAAGGGTCTGCCCTACATCACCGGCGTGATGTGCCTGAACGAATCGGAAACGGGATTTGCAAAAGCGATAATGGACGCCAACTGGATAACGGCCTGGCGCACCGGGGCCGCCACTGGTGTATGTGCGAAACATATGGCCGACCCCGACTCCGAAACCATAGCAGTGATAGGCCTGGGCGTTCAGGGCGGAACCAACACCATGGCCCTTGCCGAGGCCCTGCCCAAACTGAAGACCGTAAAGGCCTACGACGTGTTCGAATCCCAGATAGGCAAGTATACCAGCCTGGTTCAGCCGGAACTGGCCAAAGCCGAGGTGGTTCCCTGCACAAGCGTGGAAGAAGCGGTTAAAGGCGCCGACGTAGTGGTTACCTGCACGCCGATAGTGGCTGACCCGGACCGTTTCGTGCGGTCGGAATGGCTCAAGAAAGACATGCTGGCCGTAGCGGTAGACTACGACTCAGGCTTCGACGCCGACGTAATGACCGGCGCAACGGCATTTGTATGCGACGATATGCACCAGTACCTCTGGACGCAGGAACACGGCGTCTATTTCCAGAAGGGCTACCCTGTTGAAAACCAAATCCTGGGCGACATGGGACACCTGTGCGCCGGTAAAAAAACCGTGAAAAAGGAGGGCCGCAGGGCCGCCGTGGTGATGGGAATAGCCAGCCACGACGTAATGACGGCAAACCTGATATACGAAAAAGCCATGGCCAAAGGCATGGGTAAAATGGTCGAAATCTAGTATTGCCTGCACAAGCGCAAGGCCCCGCCGCGGCGGGGCCTTTTCGTTATCAAATAGCAAGCTGGCCGGGTCAGGGTCGGTGCACCTCCGCAGCAAAACAGTGAGGGCAGAGCACCCGGCCATCGGACAGACGAGCCCTAGTTTCCATTACCATTTCCCCGCACACCTCGCAGAGAAGACTGCGTTTCATCGGAGCGAACGCCGGAGCCGGCTTTAGTGGTTTTCCCACGGCGAACAGTTCATCCAGGGGGCATTCCATGAGCCTTTTGCACTGTTCCATCCGTATGGCCTCCAGGCGGGCGGCCTCTTCATCTGTAATATCGCCGCTGTTCCTGCGTTCCTGAAGGAAACGGTATTCGCCGTCCGATTCCTTCGCCGGATCTACTTTGCGGACAATGCGGAAAGACTCCCCGTCGCGCCTGCGATAGAAACTGAAGGCCATTTTTCCCACGTTGTCCACTATCAGGTTTCCCTTGCCAACGGTGCATCCTGTAAGGAACTGTACTGCGTCAACAGCGCAGGAATCGCACTCGGCCACCGCCACTATTTCCTCATCTGTCGCTTTTCCTATTTTTTCCACGGCCGCTTCCGCCACTCGTATGCCTGTGGCGAGGCCGGGACACCAGTGCCCGTGAAAGGCTATTGTGTCGCGGAGTTTTTGTTCGGACAGATTCGAACCGGGCATCTTTGTTTCCCCTTTCCCTGCTGTAATGTTATCCGGCGTCGGCGCACAGAACGGCTTCGGGCGTCTCCGTCGATCTTTGGGCGTGATGATGCCCGCCGGACGGCAGGACGACCGGATAACCTTGTATGGTTTCAACGGTAACGGGCAGGCCATAGACCGCTTCCACCATGGATGCTGTAACGTCTTGGCATCCGGTTGCGGCGAATATCTCACCGTTTTTCATGAACAACACCTTGTCGGCGAACCGAAGGGCGGAGTTTATGTCGTGCATCGTCATTACCGCCGCCATTCCGTGACCAGTAACGATATGTCGTATCATGTTCAGGATGTCCTGCTGGTTTCTAAGGTCCAGGCTACTGGTTGGTTCGTCCAGCAACAGCACCCTGGGCTCCTGCACCAACGCGCGGGCAATGCCCACTTTCTGCAGTTCCCCTCCGCTCATTTCGTCCAGAAACCGAAGGGCGAGGTCGTCCAGACCCATAGTCTTGAGTATGGCGTCGACCCTTCTCAGGTCGTTTCCTCCAACCTTCCAGGAAATATGGGGCTTGCGTCCAAGGAGAACGGCTTCGAATACTGTTCGTCTTCCAGCCCTGGATTGTTGGGCCACATAGGCCAGGTTGCGCGCGACTTCGGTCCTGGACAGGTCGAGAATATCTTTGCCCTCCAGCATTACGCTCCCGGCGCCCGGCCGCAGAATGGTGTTAATACAGCGAAGCAGCGTAGTTTTTCCCACGCCGTTGGGCCCCAGTATTGCCAGCAGTTCCCTGTCGGCCAGCTCGAAATTGACATCTCTCAGGATTTTTCTGCTCTTGTAGCTGAAACTGACGCCGTTAACGGTAAGAATCATCGGCTGTACCCCTTTACGAGAAGATAGAGGAAGACCGGAGCACCCACAAAAGACGTAAGCACGGCTACGGGAAGCACGTACGGCGCCATTATCACCCGGGCCGTGGTGTCGGCCGCCAGAAGCAGCGCCGCCCCCATAAGGCAGGATCCGGGTATAAGAAAGCGGTTGTCGTCCCCCAGGATACGGCGAACCATGTGCGGACATACCAGGCCCACGAAACCTATGACCCCCACCAGCGAAATGACGACGGCCGTAACCAGGGAGGAAATAATCATTCCCAGAAACCGGACCGCCTTTACATTGACGCCCAGGCTTTCGGCCGTTTCATCGCCCGCGTCTATGGCGTTGTAGTTCCATGCGTTGAAAACGAAAAAGAGAACCGCCGCGGCTACGACAGAGGTCATTATGGAAAGCTCTTTCCAGCTTGCCCTGGACACGTCTCCGAAAGTCCAGAAAACCATGGCCGCCAGTTGCACATCGTCGGCGAAATACTGAAGAAACATCGTCCCTGCCGTACACAGGGATCCCATGGCCACACCGGCCAGGATCATAACTTCGGGCGAACCCCGCCTCAGGCGCGATATCAGAACCACCACAGCAGTAGCGACCATGCTGGCCGCAAAAGCAGAAGCTGCGGTTACACCGGGATGGGCTATCGTTATTGCATCTCCTGCCGCGCTGTGCATGGAACCGGCTCCAAGGATCATGACCGAAAAGGCCGCTCCGAAGGCCGCCGCCTGGGAAATCCCCAGCGTGTAGGGAGACCCCAACGGGTTCCCCAGCACCGACTGCATGACCGCTCCAGACACCGAAAGCCCGGCTCCGGCGACAACGGCGGCCAGAACCTGGGGAAGACGTATGTTGAAAACTACCACATCGATCATTTTGGACACCTTTATTCCCAGAAGGGTTTTAAGGACGTCTGAAAAAGCAAGCCTGACCGAGCCCACCGAAACCGAAAGCACCACAAAAAACATCAGAACCAGAAGCCCGGCGCAAAGTATAGTGATTTTTGCTCCCGCGTAGCGGGTGTAGCCCGATGGGATGCTTCCGTCTTCGAGATGCATCAGTTGGTTCCGCTCATATCAAGGGCCGAGAACGCCAGGTTTTCGAAAGATTCGTTCATGGCCTCGAAAACGGGCTCACCAACCAGAAAATCGTATATTTCATCTGCTTTTGCCGCCGGGTCCACATCTTTGAATCGTTCCGGATAGACGGTCTTACCTACGAAATAGGCGTCGGCCAGTATGGAGCCGTAATTCTGGGTATACCAGTTATAGGGAAGCACGCCGTACACCCTGCCATCTCCAACGGCCTTGAGCGCCCGGTAGCATGGTTCGGTTTTCAACTGGTGGATTGCCCCGGCCTTT
>CAZBLL010000110.1:0-5886 GCA_964492625.1 uncultured Synergistaceae bacterium | reverse complement strand
AAAGCTCGCCTTCGGGTATATCGAGCGAAAGACCCCGCAGGGCCGTTACGTCTCCAAAAGTTCTGGTTACATCGCGCAGCAGGATCATCGAAGCGTGACGTCGGCCGGCATGCCGGGTTTCAAAAGCCCTTCCGGGTTATCCAGATCCACCTCGACCCTGAAAACAAGGTTGGCTCTCTCGTCCGGAGTAATGCTCTGCCGGGGAGTGAACTCGGCCTCCTGTGAAATTTCCGACACCCTGCCCGTAAAAACCTCATCGGGGAACGAATCCACCCTTGCCTCGGCCGCCTGCCCCGGGGAAACCATCCCCAGCATCGTCGACGGGACAAAAATGCGTACGTAGCAGTGCTGATAATCTCCTATGGAATACAGCACGCCGCCCTGCGGGGCCAGCTCTCCCGGTTCGTAATTACGCGTCAGCACAAAGCCGTCTGTGGGCGAGCGTATCTCGGTTTTGCCGGCCATTTCCCGGGCGGCGCGTTCTGCGGCCTTCATCCGTTTTACTTCCGCTTCCTGGGCCGTCACCTGATCGGTTCTGGCGCCCGCCTTCAGCTCCAGCAGCGCCTCGGCGGCGCTGTCGTAGCCGCTGCGGGCAATATCAAGGGCCAGGGAAAACTGCTCCAGTTCCTTTTTCGAGATGACATGCTCGTCGTAAAGCTTTGCGTAGCGGTCCATGTCCCTCTGGGCCTGGTCGTAGCGGGCCCGCGCGGCGTTTTGGGCTGAGCTCGCCCGTGCTATTTCTTCCGGCCTGGCGCCGCGTTTCAGGTCGGCAAGCATGGCTTCGGCCCTTGACGCGGCCGCCTGAGCGCTTTCCGCCTGTGCAGCCAGGTCGGGGCGGTCCAGTTTCGCCAGCAGGTCTCCCACCTTGACCGTTTCGCTTTCGTCGAAACCGAGAAAAAGTATCTTGCCGTTCACCTCGGCCGAAACGTTCACCGAATCTATCTCCACCGTGCCGGTGGCTTTAATGGTTTTGGTGTTTCCGTTCCCTGGTAGCAGCGCAGCTATTTCCGAACGCATGAAAAACAGCGCGGCAACGGCTCCCGCAGCCACCAGCACGGCCACTGTTTTTTTGCTTCGGGGGTCAACTCTCATCACCGTTCAACTCCTCTTAAAAAAATATCCAGCAGCCGGTTCGAATCGAGGCCGGGCCCCTGATCCTGAAGAATACGGCTGATCAGCGGACGAAAAACATGCCTGTAGTTCACAACGGCCGCGAAAACATACACCGAAAGTGAAACATCGAGGCCGGGGCGAAATTCCCCCAGATCAACACCCTCGGAGATCGTTTCCCTTAAAAAGGAAGAAAGCGCCACCAGAGCCGGGACCACCGACTCCTCCAGAAACCGGGTGGGCCACACCATTTCCTGGTGTATCAGGCTGGCTATCCATGGCCGCTCGCGGTGCAGTGTGTCCATTGCCGTAGCCAGCGCCAGGATCCGGCCCCTGGGAGAAAGAGAAGGGAGGTCTGCATTTTCGGGAAGCGCAACCACGTGAGCGAACTCCCCCGCCAGCACTTCGCCGTACAGGCCCTCCTTGCCCCCGAAATAGTAAGAGATCATTGCCTGGTTTACCCCTGCCCGGGCGGTTATCTCGCGCACCGTGACGGCCGCGTAGCCCCTCGCCGCGAACAGATCACGCCCCGCCTCAAGCAGGCGAACCCTGGCGTTGTCGGATGAAGAAACTGCCATAACGCCCTCCCTAAACAAACGTTTGTTTAAAACATATGTTCAAACGCAGTTTACGTCCCCCGCCCGCAGGTGTCAACGACTCGACCAGGCGACTTGCTTGTCATTCTGAGGCCCGAAGGGCCGACGGCGCGCCCCAAGCGAAACGAAGAATCTCGGGCTTGACCTTGAACCTTCGGTTCACGATTCACGGCTCACGGTTTACGGCCTTATTGCTTTTTCTGTCAGCTGCGCGCTGTGCGCTGCCACCTGGTTTTTCCGCCATCCGCCATCCGCCATCGTCACCTGGCCTCTGCCTTTTCTGTCAGCTGTCGTCTGCCAGCTGGTCGCTGTTTTCCTGCGCCCCTGGAAACTTGCAATCTTGCACCCCAAGTGCATAATTACAAGAAAAGAGGAGGCGGTGCGCAATGACGGAAAAATACATTCCAAGGTCACTGGAAAAGCCGCTTAAAAAAGCAGTGTCTCAATTCCCCGCCGTCATGCTTACAGGGCCAAGGCAATCCGGAAAAACCACACTGCTCAAAACCCTTTTCGGCAAAACCTTTGGATACGTCTCTTTGGACATGCCGGATATAAGGGCGTCAGCTCTGGGTGACCCCAGAGCTTTCCTTGCAATGCATCCGGCTCCGGTCATATTCGACGAGGCCCAAAACGCCGCCGATCTGTTGCCGTATATAAAGGAAAAAATAGATTCCGACAGAAATGCAAAGGGCCAATATATCCTTACCGGATCGCAGAACCTTATGCTTTCCGAAACCGTTACCGAATCACTTGCGGGTCGTGCGGCAACGCTCAGACTGTTGCCTTTTACGCTGAGAGAACTGCAGGGTGCACCCGACAGGTCCTTTTTTTGGGAAAACAGGGAACCGGCGTCGACTGGCGGCAAAAACTCTTTCTCAAACCTTTGGGATAACCTGCTCAGGGGTTTCTACCCGGAGATAGCCGTCGACCGCACCCGGGATAATTCTATGTGGCAGGCCTCCTACGTGCATACCTACCTGGAGCGCGATGTCCGGAGCCTGAGGCAGGTGGGGGACCTTAGCCAGTTCCAGAACTTTCTGCGGGTGCTCGCCGCCCGCTCCGCCCATTTGATCAACCTTTCGGATATTGCAAGAGACATAGGGGTGGCGGTTAACACTCTCAAGGCGTGGCTTTCTGTGCTGGAGGCAACCTTTCAGGTAATAGTGCTTCGGCCGTGGCATTCCAACGCGGGGAAAAGACTTGTAAAAACACCAAAAATCTATTTTACAGACACGGGGACGCTGTGTTATCTCATGGGTCTCAAAAACCCGGAGCATGCGGCCCAAGGGCCCGCCGGCGGGCAGATAATGGAAACTGCAGTCGTTTCCGAAGTCTATAAAACGCTTGTGCACAGGGCCGAAGAACCGCGCCTGTTTTTCTGGAGGACCTCGTCGGGGACCGAAGTAGACCTTATTGTCGAAACCGGGGGGAACCTTACTCCCGTAGAGGTAAAACTGTCGGCAACCCCACGTGTCCCGTTCGGCCGTTCCATCCGGATTTTCCAAAAAGATCACAAGAGCAGTGCTTTTCCCGGTTATGTGGTGCATCCGGGTGATACGCGTCTGCCGCTGGGCGAGGGTGTAACCGCCCTGCCCTTTTCAGACCTTTAGAAGGCAGGGGCAAGAAGGTGCTGCTGACCGCCCTTTCGGCAACTCGACGACCGCCGTCCGCCATCGGCTCCTTGCCTCTGCTTCTTCTGCCCGCTGTTTGCTCCTTGCCTTTTCTCACGTCTTACGTCTGACGTCTTACGGTTCTATTCTTTTCTGCCACCTGCCAGCTGTGCGCTGTCACCTGTCTTTTCAACCATCGGGTTTTTGCTTCCGCCTCTGTTGCCTCGCTGATTATCCCGGTGCGCCAAACCCCCGATGTTCTGGCAACGTTTTAGCCCATGATATTATAGAAACAGTATAAAGAAGGTATTGCAAGGCAACAGGTGTCTCGCGATGATCGAATATGCAAGTACGCCTTGTAGATCACTGGACGATTGGAGAATAGCCCTCTCATGGAAGCCACAATTTGCATTGAGGACATCCCTGCAAGCTCAACAACATCCACTTGGGCCATATTTCGCGTTGAGAACTTTATCGATGAGGAGATGTGGGCATGACCGGCAAGAAAAAACCAACAAGGGCAGTATCCATCGTTCGTTCTTCGGCGGCGGAATATCTAACCTTTATTGCGGCCGCTGGCGCAGGAGGCGTCGAGGTTGTTTACGCCGACGAAAATATCTGGCTTACCCAAAAGATGATGGGTTTGCTTTACGACGTGGAAACCCATACCGTCAACTACCATCTGAAAAAGGTGTTTTCTGACAGCGGGTTGCAGGAAGACGCAGTTATTCGAAAATTTCGAATAACTGCCGCCGATGGGAAAAACTACTACACGAGACACTACAATCTTGCCGCCATCATCGCCGTGGGCTACAAGGTGAATTCCGAGCGAGCCGTACAGTTTCGGAAGTGGGCCACTGGCGTTATAGAAGAGTTCACCATAAAAGCATATGTTATGGATGATGAGCGTATCAAAAGCGGAGGCTCCATCCTTACAGACCAATACTTTGAAGAGCAGTTGCAGCGAATCCGCGAGATTCGCCTGTCCGAGCGTAAGTTCTACCAAAAGATTACTGATATCTACGCCACCGCTATCGACTACGACCTTACGGCAAAGGCCACTAGGCGTTTTTTTGCCACCGTACAAAACAAACTTCACTGGGCTATCCATGGCCATACAGCGGCCGAGGTCATAACTAGCAGGGCCGACGCTGGAAAAGAAAACATGGGCCTTACAACCTGGAAAGACTCACCGCTTGGAAAAATACAGAAATACGATGTCAGCGTCGCAAAAAACTACCTGACCAGGAAAGAAATGGTGCAGTTAAGCCGATTGGTCACGGCCTATCTGGATGTTGCCGAGGATATGGCGTTGCGTAAGATACCCATGACCATGCAAGATTGGGAAACGCGACTTAACCGTTTTATAGCGGCTACAGATCGCGATATTCTGCAGGATGCGGGTAAGGTGACTGCCGAGATCGCCAAAGCGCATGCCGAAAGCGAGTTCGAAAAGTACCGCATCACCCAGGACCGTCTGTTTGAAAGCGATTTTGATCGTTTGATCAAAAAGCTTCCGTCAGGAGGTTCTCAAAAAGAGGAATCATAAACCTGATCAACCTTGTACCAGCAGTTGTAGAATACGCCCAGGGACGGAGATCCCGTGGTACAAGGAAACAGGGGTCAGGCGTCTGGAGACAGGAAAACCAAACCACCGGCGGAAACCCCGGTTCGGATGCCCTACCTTCTTGCCTCCAGTTTCCTGTCTCCTGTCTCCAGCCTCTTAACTCCTGGTTCCTAACGGGTTTATAAGCTCCTTGCCTTTTCTCACGTCTTACGTCTGACGTCTTACGGTTCTATTCTTTTCTGTCAGCTGATTGCTGTGGCTGCCTGCTGTCTTTTCCCGCCATCGGCCATCGGCTCCTTGCCTCTGCCCTTTCTGCCACCTGCGCGCTGTCTCCTGTTTCCTGCCTAACAGAATTCTGAGGGGTCAATGCCTGCTTCGCGGAGAATCCGGAGGAACAAACCGGGGCCAATGTCCTCGCCTTTATGTATGGGTACTATAGTTGTTCTTCCCTGGAAGTCGCGATATTTTGCGTGGTTTCCTCTTTGGGAAACAAAGCTGAAACCATTCCTTTCGAGTATTGCTATAAGAGCGGAAGAAGATACAGGGGGAAGTTTCGGGGACATCAAACTGCTATCCGGTGAATACCTACAAATTCAACACGGCGATTGTCAGGGTCTTCGGCTTCCAGATACAGCAGTATCGCCTCTTTCATACGCTCCGAAAGTTCTTCAAGTGTTTTGCCCTGTGTGTGGCAACCCGGGAGCGAGGGTATGCTACCTACAAGCCATCCCGATGCATCTTTTTCAACGACCATCATGAATTCATTTGCCGAATCCATCTTTTCACCCCCTGCGGATATCGTAACACAGACTCCCTTGCTCTTGCTGTCACCCCGAGTGAGCGTAGCACAGTAAGGCGTGAGGAGTGAGGCGTGAGGGGTAAAGCGTGAGGCGTAAGCCGTAAAAGCCTGTCATCCCGAACGGTTCCAGGTGAGGGATCACGGGTTTGTTCTTGACTTCGCGGTTCACGATTCACGGTTGGCGGTTCACGAAAGCCCGAGATT
>CAZBLL010000109.1:0-5892 GCA_964492625.1 uncultured Synergistaceae bacterium | reverse complement strand
AGCGGGATATCAAGGAGAGGCGCGGGGAACAGCAGCGCGCTGAAAGACGGTTGGAACAGAAAGAGGAAAACCTTGAACGGAAGATGGACAATCTTTCAAGAAGGGACGAAGAACTCCACAAGCGCCAGGAGGAACTGCAGAAACGCCTGGATCAGGTGGAGGAGGTTCGCCAGAAACAGGTGGGCCGGCTGGAAGAGATAGCCCGGATGTCCCGTGAAGAGGCAAAACAGGTCCTGCTGCGAGAGGTGGAGGACGAAGCCGCCCACAGCATAGGCCTCCGTATCAAGGAGATCGAGGAAAAAGCCAAAAGAGAATCGGAACGAAGATCAAGGGAAATAGTCGTCAGCGCCATACAGCGCTGTGCGGTGGATCACACCTCGGAAATGTCGGTAAGTGTAGTAAATCTGCCGTCCGACGAAATGAAAGGCCGGATAATAGGCAGGGAAGGCCGCAACATAAGGGCTTTCGAAACCTTTACGGGCGTCGACCTTATCGTGGACGATACTCCAGAAGCCGTGACGCTAAGCAGCTTTGACCCGGTTCGCAGGGAAGTTGCAAGGGTTTCACTGGAAAGGCTTGTTGTAGACGGACGGATACATCCGGCCCGCATCGAGGAAGTCATCGAAAAGGTTCGCAAGGAAGTAGACGAAAAGATCATGGAGGCGGGAGAGGAAGCCCTGCTTGAAACAGGTATCAAGTCCATGCATTCCGAGCTCGTGAAACTGGTGGGTCAGCTAAGATACAGGAGCAGTTACGGGCAGAACGCGCTGTCCCACAGTCTCGAAGTCGCCCATCTCGCAGGTATCATGGCGGCGGAACTGGATATTGATGAAAGTCTGGCCCGCAGAGCAGGCCTGTTGCACGATATCGGCAAAGCCGTGGATCACAAGGTGGAGGGACCGCACGCCATTATCGGAAGGGACCTCGCTAAAAGATACGGTGAATGCCCCGAGGTGGTAAGCGCCATAGCTTCTCATCACGAAGATGAGGAAATGTCTGGCGTATACGATGTTCTTATCGCTTCGGCCGACGCGGTCAGCGCGTCAAGGCCGGGCGCCAGGCGCGAGAGCCTGGAGTCCTATATCCGGCGCCTGGAAAAGCTTGAAACGCTGGCCAAATCCTTCAAGGGAGTCACCAAAGCCTACGCCATTCAGGCCGGGCGGGAAGTGCGCGTCATGGTGGCGCCCAACAACACCGACGATGGTTCCATACACAAGCTGGCGTTTGATATCGCGAGAAAAATCGAAGATGAAATGAAATACCCTGGCCAGATAAAGGTAATCGTTATCAGGGAAACAAGGTCAGTGGAATACGCCAAGTAGGTGCCGGAGTTGAGAGTTCTGTTTTTCGGCGACCTGATGGGCAAGCCCGGAAGGAAGCTGATGGCTGGCGAACTGCCGTTCATACGAAGCGAGTGGGGCCCGTTCGATTTCATCATAGCGAATTGCGAGAACTCGGCGGGAGGATTCGGCATAACCGAAAAGGTAATGGAAGAACTGTTCGCGAACGGGGCGGATTGTCTCACCAGCGGCAACCATATCTGGGACAAGAAAGAATCCGTTCCGCTTCTCGACGAGGAAAAACGGCTTCTCAGGCCTGCAAACTATCCGCCGGGATGCCGTGGACAGGGTGTCTGTGTGCTGGAACGCAGGGGCAAAAAGATGGCCGTTATGAATCTGCAGGGCCGGGTCTACATGCAGCCGATCGACTGTCCCTTCAGGGTGGCCGACAGCCTGCTGGAAACCCTCGGCGTCAGGGCCGTGTTCGTGGACATGCACGCCGAGGCCACGTCCGAAAAAAAAGCCATGGGCCTGTATCTCGACGGAAGAGTTTCCGCCGTGATCGGCACCCATACGCACGTCCAGACCGCCGATGAGCAGATACTGCCTGGCGGGACGGCCTTCGTCACCGACGCCGGCATGACCGGTGGGCACGGGGGAGTTATAGGTATGTCCCGTGAGGGCGTACTGCCCCGTTTCCTGCAGGGAACGCCGACAAAATTCGAAATATGCAGTTCCGGGCTCAGGGTCAACGCCGTCGTCGTCGATATCGACGACGAAACCGGCAGAGCCGTTAACATCCAGCGAATCAATTACAGCCCGAAAAAATCGTGAATCATCTTAAAATCAAAGGAGCCGTCCCCAGGGGCGGCTCCTTTGATTATCTTCGACAATATGGTCAGCAGATGCGCGGGAGCATCTCGCCTACCGGCATATCAACCAGGCGTTTCCCTCCGGCAAGGGTTTTCATACCTACCATTCCCGGATGTTCCTCCGTTACGTATCCTATCAGAGCGGCTTCCTTTCCCAGGGGATTCGATCGCAGCGTCGCCAGGGTTTGTTCTGCGTCCCCGGGCGCTACAACCATCGCTGCGCAACCCTCGCAGGCCAGATATAGCGGGTCAAAGCCAAGCAGATCGCAGATTGAGTGAACGTCCTCGTTTCGCGGGATAAGTTTTTCCTCTATGTTTATTCCCAGCGACGCCTGTTCGGCCCATTCACACATCACTGTTCCCACCCCGCCCCTTGTGCAGTCCCGCATGCAGCGGACAGATTCTAAGGAGAGCAGAGGCTCAACAAGGTTCCAGAGAGGCGCGCAGTCCGAAAAGAGCGAATCCGTTTTGAGGTCGTACCGGGCGGCGGCTATGCTCGCGCCGTGCCGGCCCGGCGATGTCGTGAGCAGAATCGCGTCGCCAGGTTTAACCGTAGCCGCGCCCAGGGTCCTCAGGGTTTCGGGGCGTCCCAGAGCGCATGTCGTAAGAAACAGCCCGTCAACCTGTCCCCGCGGCATGACCTTGGTGTCGCCCGTTACGAGGGATATGCCCAGTTCGCGGCAGATTGCAGCCGCGCTTTTCATAATGGTTTCCAGTTCGTCTCCCGAGAATCCCTCTTCGGCCACTACGCCCATGGCCATGTAGAGCGGACGTACACCCCGCATGGAAAGGTCGTTCACACTTCCGCATATCGCCAGTGATCCTATGTTGCCTCCGGGGAAAAACCTGGGTGTTACAGTAAAGGTGTCTATCGTAACCGCCAGTCCCTCGGGCAGGATTGCGCAGTCTTCCCTGTCGCCGCCGGGTCCGGATGAGAAACCTGCTCCAATGATGGATTCGATCAGTTCCGCCGTAAGACGGCCCCCCGCGCCGTGTCCCAGCGTCAGATTTTGCATTTGTCATTTCCTCCCTTGCTGTATCGGTACCATGCGGCGCAGCTGCCCTCGCCTGACACCATACACGGGCCCACAGGCGAAGCGGGAGTGCATGTTTTTCCGAACAGGGGACATTCCGGAGGGTCCAGCCTGCCCCTGAGGATATCGCCGCAGGCGCAGCCCGGAGGGGGCGGAGTCTGGGTCACTGATATCCCGAAACGCCTGAGAGCGTCGAAACTTGCCCATCGGCCCTCAAGGCCGAAACCCGACAGTGGAATCACTCCGAGGCCCCTCCATTCACTGGAGGTGCGCTCGAATACTCTTTCCATGGATTGTCTGGCCACCCTGTTGCCTTCCGGCCTTACCGCCCTGGGGTACATGGATCGCACATCGGGTTTACCGGCCCGCACCTGGCGAACCAGATCCAGAAGGCCCAGAAGGATATCTTCAGCCTCAAACCCAGCAATGGAGCAGGCGATATGCAATTCGTCGGCAAGAAACCTGTAGGGTTGTACGCCCAGAATAACGCTGACATGTCCCGGGAGAAGGAACCCGTCAATGCCCAGCTCCGGGTCGCACGCAAGCGCTCTGAGGGCCGGGGGTACAGCCTTGTGCAGGCAGAGCACCGAAAAGTTGCGTACATCGGATTTAACTGCCTGGTCCAGGACGACAGCCGTCGCGGGAGCTGTGGTCTCAAAACCTACCCCCAGAAACACGGTTTCCCTTTCGGGGTTTTCCATGGCGATCTTCAGCGCTTCGGATGCTGACGTCACCACCCTTACGTCCGCTCCCGTCGATCTCATTTCCTGAAGTGAACCGTTCGAGCCCGGAACACGCAGCATATCGCCGTAAGTCGCCAATATCAGACCGTCTCTGGCGGCGAGGCCCAGGGCCGCGTCTATCTCGCCCTGGCTGGTGACGCATACTGGGCAACCTGGACCCGAGATCAGTTTCAACTGTTCCGGAAAGAGGGAACGAAGGCCCTGCCTGAATATGGAAACCGTGTGGGTCCCGCAAACCTCCATGAAGGTGAATGGTCGGTCGGCCATTGCGTGAAGCGCTTTTGTCAGGGCTTCGGTGCTGTTTTCGGGTCTACGCATCGGGGAGCTCCGAAAGCCTGCGGACCTCCGCCCAGAGTTCCTCGATTTCCTGTCCCTCGTCGTCTTTAAGATGCTCGATGGCGAAGCCTGCGTGAACAAGAACGAGGTCTCCTTCCGATACTCCGGGAACAAGGTCGATCCTGATCTCGGTTTCCACCGAACCGGCGGCGGCAATCGCCATTCCGTCCCCCAGAAACCTTACTATTCGGTGCGGTACTGCTAGGCACATTGGCAAATCCCCTTTTCTGCTGACGGCGTTGTTTCGTAAACGAAGACCATTGTATCCCCTTGGTTCCGTATGGCAACGAATCCCGGCGCCCTGGAAATAATGAGGCGATTGCGTTAACCTTCTGAAGGAAAGGGGTGATGCATTGTTATGGAAAGACTGACAGTCGGGTTGATTCAGTTGAGCGTTATCAGGTCCGATTCCGGCCGTAACGCCAGGGCTGCGCTCGAAGCCGCTACAATGGCGGCCAGGAGCGGCTGCGACGTGCTTCTCATGCCCGAGCTCTGGAACGCCGCAATGCCCCTTACCGATCATCGCTCGCTGATAGCAGAAAACAGTCCCATCCTGGAGACCCTGGGTTCGCTGGCCGGCCGTTACGGTCTGTGGATCATAGCTGGCAGTCTGGCGGTCAAATCCGCGGAAGGCCCCCGGAACAGGTCCTATGTTTTTTCACCGGAAGGCGAAAGGTTTTTCCGGTACGATAAACTGCATCTTTATCCCGGACTGAACGAACCAAACATGCTTGAGCCGGGCCAGTCGCTCGGACTTTTCAAAATGGAATTTGCGGCCGCAGGTGTAATGATATGTTTCGACATGGAGTTTCCGGAAATCGCCAGGGCCCTTGCCAACAGAGGCGCCCGTATACTATTGGTCCCCGGGGCGTGGAAAACAGAATATATACGGCTCTGGCGCCATCTTCTGGTTTCGAGGGCCATCGAAAACCAGGTTTTTCTTATAGGTGTGAATCGCTGCGACAGGGGAGGGGCTGTCAGGTTCGGAGGCTCCAGCATGGTGGTGGACCCGTTCGGGGATGTAACTTTGCAGCTTGACGACAGGCCTCGATTCGAGAAGATTTCACTTGATCTCACACGTGTGGAAAAAGCCCGGAAAGAACACAGGGTAGTGGCGTCGCTGAGACCCGACATCTACCGCAAATGGCTATAAGAGCCGGGAGGCCGCGAGCGACTTAACCCGCACGTGTAGAAAAAGCATTGACTCTATGGCTACTTGCACTATACTTTCGGAAATTTACCGCAGTGCTTTCGATGCAACGCAGAGACGGCGGTAGAACAATTTTTTCATTGCCAATGTTCACAGCGCCCTTTATAATGTAAACGGCAAAAAGTTTTTGCGTATATGAAATAGAAAGGAGTGGTGCCGGACCGAGGAAAGGCGCAACGCAAGAAACATGGATTGCGAATTTGCCAGCGTGGCAGTTCATCAAGAGGAGGGATAGTATGAGCAACGGAACAGAACGCGAACAGTGGGGTTCCAAGTTAGGGTTTATTCTGGCGGCTGCCGGCTCCGCCGTGGGGCTGGGCAACATCTGGCGTCTCCCGTATATGGTGGGCCAGAACGGCGGCGCCGCGTTTGTGCTTGTTTTTGTCGCGCCTATTTTCATTATTGGTTTCTCCCTCT
>CAZBLL010000108.1:0-5906 GCA_964492625.1 uncultured Synergistaceae bacterium | reverse complement strand
GGATCACCCGGCGCGGATGGGAAGGCTCCTGCCCCTCGAAGTCACTCGACTCTACGGCAAGGTCGCCGATCTTCTACTTCAGCTCGACGGGGCGGAAATGCCTACGCTCATGGAGATCCTTCCCGACGCGGTTTTACAGCGGCTTCAGCCGCTGATGGAGCACGTATCGTTCATGGGGGACATGTTCCAGCAGGCCGGTCGCTGGGTGGCTTCGTCGCTGGCGTCTTTTTCAAGGGGGTTTCTGGGCAACGCCTTCCGAATCGTATATCAGCTTATTGTTATAGCGGTGGCCTCCTTTTTCATGATCCGCGACGGACACCTGATACTCCAGTACGTAAGGGATATCCTTCCCCTTTCGAGCGACGAAAGGGAATCGCTCTTCGAAAGGGTGCAGTCGCTCCTGAGGGCGGTCATCTACGGAATAGGTTTCACTGCGGGGATCCAGGCCACACTGGGTGGTTTCGCCTGGTGGCTGGCCGGTCTGGCCAGCCCTCCCCTTTTCGCAGGGGCGATGTTTCTGCTGGCCATGATCCCGTTCGTGGGAACCCCGCTGGTGATGCTTCCCGGAGCGGCCTACCTGGCCGCCGTGGGCGAGTGGAAAGCGGCCGTCATGCTTGCGGTGTGGGCCCTCATGGTGGTCAGCACAGTGGATAACTTCATACGCCCCCTGTTCATTTCAGAGGGCAGCAAGGTCCATATTCTTATTGTTTTCGTAGGAGTGGTGGGAGGTCTGGCCGCCTGGGGGTTCATAGGCCTTTTCTATGGCCCTCTGATCATTTCGCTGTTCATATTCTTTCTCGACAGCTACAGGAGTATCTGGACGAGCCTTAGCGGAGAGGAGTGACCCCGCCATGCCGTGGATAGTTGCGGTCTCAGGTTTTCACAACTCGGGAAAAACCACTCTTTGCCGGTTTCTGGCTGAAGAGCTGCAAAACAGGGGACTGACGGTCGGATATATCAAGAGAACGCATGAAAACGTCTGTTCGCCCGCGGGGACCGACACGGGAAACCTCCTTGCAGACGGATGCGATACGGTGTTCTGGGGAGCCGACGGAGTACGCGCGGAGTCGAAGGTAAGCGAATCCGACCTGCGAACCCTTGCAGGGGTGTTCTTTCCCGGTAAAGACGTTGTTATCCTTGAAGGTGGAAAAAACCTTTCGGCGCCCAAAATATGGGTGGGGCCGCCCGGCGAAAACCCGGAAGGGGTTACCGGCGTTATCGCCCGTTACGACCGTGCGGCTGCGGGAAACGGCGAGACGCTTTTCGGCGGGGGCGACGAACGCGCCCTGGCGGATTTTCTCGAGAACCTCTGGAAAAAAGCGTGGACCGGTCCGGTCGAACTCTATTCGGGCGAAAAGAGAGTTCCCGTAAAGGCGTTCGTGGGAGAATTCATCGAAGGCGCTCTGCGCGGCATGATGTCGGCCCTCAAGGGCGTAACCGGCATCGGGGGCGATGTAAGGGTCTACATCCGGAGGGAACAAAAACGACCCGAAAGATAACTTCCGGACGCAGGGGAATACCCGGGTTCCGGGTTCCGGGTCAGTCTTGCCCGAACAGGGCGGGATGACTATAATGTTGTTCGCTTGCGTATCCGGCGCCCGCCCAGGAGGCGGGCTGTGTTTTTGATGCAAGAATTTCTGATATACAGGGAGGTTCATTGAATGGTTGTTCAGGTTATTTGGGTAGCCGGCGGTGCGGGAATCCTCGCGCTCGCGTTCGCCCTTTTCTCGGCCGGCCGCGTCAGGAGTTTTGAGGTTGCAAACGAAAAGATCGTTGAGCTGTCCGGCATTATCCAGAAGGGCGCCATGGCGTTTCTTTCCAGAGAGTACAGGGCGCTTGTTCCGTTCGTGGTTGTAGTGGCCGCTCTTCTCGGCTACAAGATCAGTCTTTATTCGGCCGCTTCATTCGTTCTGGGCGCGGCCTGCAGCGGCCTCGCCGGCTACATCGGGATGAAGGTCGCCACAGGGGCCAACGGCAAAACGGCTTTCGCCGCCACCGAAGGCACCAATCCCGCGTTGCGTATCGCCTTTACGGGCGGCACAGTCATGGGTATGTCCGTGGTCGGGATCGGCGTGGTGGGCATAGTGGTCTGCTACTACCTGTTCAAAGATCCCAACATCATCACCAGTTTCGGTTTCGGCGCAAGTTCCATAGCGCTGTTTGCCCGTGTGGGAGGCGGTATCTATACCAAGGCCGCCGACGTGGGGGCCGACCTGGTGGGCAAGGTGGAGGCGGGTATCCCGGAAGATGACCCGAGGAACCCTGCCGTAATTGCCGACAACGTGGGCGACAACGTGGGCGACATAGCCGGAATGGGCGCCGACCTTTTCGAGTCGTACGTCAACTCGGTAATCGCGGCAATGGCCATAGGTCTGGTGGCTTATGGAGACACCGGCGTAGTCTATCCGCTTATGCTCGCCGCCCTCGGCATCGTTTCGGCCATCATCGGCACCTTTTTCGTGCGCGTCAAGGAAGGCGGAGACCCGCAGCTGGCGCTGCGCATGGGCAACATGGTGACGGGCGCACTGATGATCGCGGGTTCCTATTTCATCACAAATGCTCTCTTCGGGGACATAACCCTCTTCTGGGCGGTCATTGCCGGTGTGTCTGTCGGAATCATCATCGGAGTGGTCACCGAATTTTATACCTCCTCCGCGTACGGACCGGTTCAGCAGATAGCACAGGCTTCCGAAACGGGAACAGCCACAAATATCCTGGCGGGTCTCGGAGTGGGAATGAAATCCACAGCCATACCGGTGCTTCTCATCTGCGCCGCCATAATGGTGGGCGTCAGATTCGGCGGGCTCTACGGCATTGCCTGCGCGGCAGTCGGAATGCTTTCCATTACCGGTATGACACTGAGCGTTGACGCATACGGCCCCATAGCCGACAACGCCGGCGGCATAGCCGAAATGGCGCACCTGCCGCCGGAAGTACGCAAGATCACCGACAAACTCGACTCGGTCGGCAACACGACGGCGGCCATAGGCAAGGGGCTGGCCATAGGGTCCGCGGCGCTTACCGCGCTGGCTCTTTTCGCCGCCTACGCAACGGCAGTGGGCGTGGAGTCGATCGACATAAACAACCCCAAGGTCATGGTGGGGCTATTCGTGGGAGGCATGCTTCCCTTCCTGTTCAGCGCGCTTTCCATACAGGCCGTGGGCAGGGCCGCTTCGAAAATGATAGATGAAGTGCGTCGCCAGTTCCGTGAGGTGCCAGGCATCATGGAGGGCACAGGACGCCCCGAATACGAGCGCTGCGTTGATATATCCACCGCTGCTTCGCTGAAGGAAATGGTCCTCCCCGGCATGCTGGCTGTGGTCACCCCCGTGGCGGTCGGCTTGATTCTCGGCCCCGAAGCCCTTGGCGGTCTGCTGGGCGGCTCCATTGTTACAGGCGTCATGATGGCGATATTCATGTCCAACTCGGGCGGCGCCTGGGATAACGCCAAGAAATTCATTGAAGAAGGCAACCACGGAGGCAAGGGCTCCGAGCCTCACGCCGCCGCGGTCGTCGGCGACACCGTGGGAGACCCCTTCAAGGATACCGCCGGACCGAGCCTGAATATTCTCATAAAGCTTATGTCCGTAGTTTCCCTCGTTCTGGCGCCGTTGTTTATCTAGAACGCACGAACGAGACCTGTATCGAACCTGAGGACGGGGGAGAGCGGCGATGTCCGCTCTCCCCCGTCCTGTCGGTTGAACGCTAAGGAGGTAATGGCCCTGAATCGTGACGACGTGGAGAAAGTAAAGGAAAGGATCGACATCGTCGACATCGTAGGCGAATATCTCCCCCTGAGGAAGACGGGAAAGAATTTCAGGGGGCTGTGCCCCTTTCACTCTGAAAAAACGCCTTCGTTCTACGTTTCGCCCGACAGGCAGACCTACCACTGCTTCGGATGCGGAAAGGGCGGAGACGTTTTTTCGTTCGTCATGGAAAAGGAAGGGCTTAGCTTTCCGGAAGCTTTGAGGATGCTGGCGGAAAGGGCGGGTGTCGTTCTGGAACAGAGGAACGAACCGGGCCGGGACCGCGGTCTGGCCGGAATAATGGAAGAAGCACTGTCGTTCTACAGCGAGAGTCTCAGAGGCCCGCAGGGCGAAGCCGCCAGAAAATATCTTCAGAGGCGAGGACTGACGGCAGGCGACGCCAGGCGCTTTGAGCTGGGCTGGGCCCCTTCCCAGTGGGACGCCCTGGGAAGAAGGCTTAGAGATAACGGCGTGAACGACCGCGACGCGGTGGCCGCGGGACTTCTCATAGAAGGACAGAAAGGCTGCTACGACCGTTTTCGGGGGAGGGTCATTTTTCCCATCCGCGACATTCGAGGCAGGCTGACGGCTTTCGGGGGAAGGCTGGTAGACGGCGAAGGCGCCAAATACATCAACAGTCCCGGAAGCGAACTCTACAGCAAACGCTCGGGACTCTATCTCCTGAACCAGGGCAAGAGCGTCATTCGTGAAAGAGGCAGGACGATCCTCGTAGAGGGCTATATGGACGCGCTGAGGCTTCATATGAATGACTTTACCGAAGCCGTAGCTTCTCTGGGGACATCGCTTACCGGCGAGCAGGCGGGCCTGCTGAAACGATTCAGTGATCGGTGTTTCATATGCTACGACCCGGACACTGCCGGGCGCGACGCGGCCATCAGGGGGATGTATGTCCTGCAGGAAGCGGGGCTCGATATCAGGGTCGTCGTTCTTCCTTCGGGGAAAGACCCGGACGACCTGCTTTCGGAAACCGGAGGCCGGGAGGCATTTGCTTCGCTTCTCGACAGAGCGATGCCTCTGGTCCTTTACCACATAGCGGCAAGAAGGGAACAGCTTTCGGGCGACGCGACGAAGAGCGCCGCCGTCAGGGAGATAGTAGACGGTATGGCCCGGCTGGATCCCATAGACGTGAGCAGGTTTCTCCCTCCCGCGGCTGCCGCCCTGGGTCTGCTGCCGACGGAGCTTTCGGATATTCTGTCGGAGTCGCGAAAGAAAATACGCTCCGGTGAAAAGAAAAAAGAAGCGAAAACCAACCATCGGCGCGTAATAGATAGTAGGGATGAAAACAGGAAAGGCTCCGATGAGCCTCGTCCCGACCCCTGGGAGTCGGCGCTGTGCTACCTTCTCTGGAGCAGCGAGAAACGGAGATCGGAAGCCATGCCGGAAAAACTCCTGTCTCTTGTGACGGACGAACGGATACAGGCCGTGGCTGCGGCTCTGGCCTGCGGAGAATCGCCGGAGGATATGAGGGAACGCTGGGCCGCAATGGGTGATTCGTTTCCGATGACAGTCATAGCGACGGGGGGCGCCCAGTGCGAAACAGGCGGCGATGATCCCTGGGCTACTGTTCTGGGCGCGCTTCGAAAACGCAAGATCACCGGCCGCTTCCTGGAGTTGAAGAAGAAATACGCGAAGGGAGAGGCTTCCCCCGTAGAAATGCGCGAGTATACGGAGCTTTCCAGGAAACTGAAAGCGAAAGGAGGAAACGACGTTAAATGACAGACCCCAAAAAGAAAAAGAAGACTAAAAAGACGGCGACGGCAAAAGACACCGCAGGTGACGGAGAAAGCACCGCCCGCAGCGAAGTCATGAAATATATCGAGAATTTCAAGGAACTGCTGCATGTGGGCAGGACAAAGGGATTCGTGACCTATGACGATATCGAAAAACACCTGCCCGGAGACATGATCAACGCCGAGACCCTCGACACGCTCTATTCCAATCTCATGGAACTGGACATAGACCTGGTGGAGGAGGAAAAGGAAAAGGAAGACGGAGAGGAAGGCTCGCCTCCGGCTGCGGAATACACCGAGGAAATGGGAGTGCTGGAAGACCTTCCCCTGTCGGACCCCGTCCGCATGTATCTGCGGGAAATAGGCAAGATACCGCTGCTCAAGCCCGAGGAGGAGGTCGAGCTGGCAA
>CAZBLL010000107.1:0-5926 GCA_964492625.1 uncultured Synergistaceae bacterium | reverse complement strand
TGTCATCATCATGGCCAGTTCGTGGGCCGGAAACCCCAGCCGGGCAACGGGAGAACACAGTTTCTCTATCCCGTCTGAGAGTTCCGTGGGACTGGTCGTAAGGGTCAGCATCCCGGCGAACATAACAAGTAGAAAGAGCCTGAGGCCCATTCTCAGGGCCATATCGACACCCTCACGGGTGACCGTCAATATTTTCCAGGAAAACACGGGTTCGCCCGCAGTAAAAAAAAGATGGATAGCCGAAGTAAAGGCGATCAGCAGAATCACCGGACGCACCGTGCCCAACACCATCCCGAAGGGAAGGCGTGACCCGGCCGCTAGCAAAAGGCACACGGCGCCCCAGAGCAGAAACGAAACCGGATGTCCAACGAGGAACACCCCCGCCAGAAGCAAAATGGTTCCCGTTATCTTTACGCGCGGGTCAAGGGAATGTATAAAGGAATCAGCCGGCACATACTGTCCCAGAGTAAGATGATTGAGGAATTTCATCGGCCGCTCTCCATCTGTATTGCCTCTGCGGCCTCTACCGGGTCCCATGTCAGAGGAACATCGTGGCCAAGTTCTCTGAGCTTCATCATGAACCTGACCATTGCCGGCAGAACAAGACCTCCCAGATTTCTGTCAATGGCTTCCTCCATGACAAGGCGGGGCTCTCCCCGTATTATAGGCCTTCCGTTTTTCAGAACCAGCAGCGAATCGCTGACATCCAGCGCAAGTTCCAGGTCGTGTGTAATCAGGATTACACCCAGGCCGTCCGCCTGGAGACCTTTCAGGAGGTTTTTCAGATCTCTGCGTCCAAATGAATCCAGCCCGGCGGTCGGCTCATCCAGCACCAGGTACGAAGGTCGGAAAGCCAGCACAGAGGCAATAGCAACCCTCCTTTTCTGGCCACCCGAAAGTCGAAAAGGGCTCGATGCCTCAAGGTCGCTGTCCAGACCAACCATTTCCATCGCCCGACTAACCCGCAAGGGAATTTCGTTTTCGTCCACTCCCCAGTTTCGTGGTCCAAAGGCTATCTCTCTGAAAACGGTTTCCTCGAAAAGCTGCTGTTCCGGATACTGAAATACCAGGCCTACCTTTTGTCGCACCTGGCGTATATGACGGCTTTTCGGCTGAACCTGCAGGCCATCGACGGAAACGCTGCCGGCATCCGGGAAAAGGAGCCCGTTCAGATGCTGGGCCAATGTTGACTTTCCGCTTCCTGTATGACCCACCACTGACACCCACTCGCCCCTGTCAACCGTCATGGACACGCCGTCTACGGCTTTGGTTTCAAGGGGAGTTCCAGGATGATAGATATGCGTGAGTTGATTAACATCTATGGGCATAGGGCTTCAATCAACTCCCGCTCTGTAGGGCCGGTCCCTGCGGGGACAATTCCCTTCTCACGCAGCAGGAGCCATTCCTTCACCATTACCGGCGGTTCCAGCCCCCAGTGGTTGAGGTCCTCGCCTTGTCTGAAAAGGTCTGCCGGAGACCCGGTCCACATGATTTCGCCATTTTCCATAACAGCGCATCTATCGCAACGCTCAACTTCCTCGAGTCGATGTGTAATGGTTACAAGAGTCAGGCCTTCATCTCTCAGTTTAAAAAGCAGATCCATCAGTTCTTCCCTGCCCTGTGGATCGAGCATGGACGACGCCTCGTCGAGAACGATGCAGGGGGGTTTCATCGCTATAGCTCCAGCCACAGCAAGGCGCTGTTTCTGCCCGCCCGATAAGGCATAGGACGGCCTCCTGGCCAGGTCTTCAAGCCCCGCGACGCCAAGAGCCCATTTGACCCTTTTCTCTATCTCGCAAGAAGGCAAACCCATGTTCTCAGGTCCGAACGCTACGTCTTCCTCAACTACGGCGGCCACAATCTGGTTTTCAGGATTCTGAAAAACCATGGCAACCTGACGCCTCGCTTCCTTCTGACCCTCTTCCGTTCCTGTCGATAGCCCGTTGACAAAACAATCGCCCTGCGACGGCGTCAGCAGGGCGTTGAGATGCTTGGCAAAAGTCGACTTGCCGGAACCATTGGCACCCAGAACTGCAAGCCATTCTCCTTTTCGTATCTCGAGGTCTATTTCCTTTATCGCCGGGTTCTCGGCGCCCGGATACGTATAGGAGACGTCTTGCAGTTCTGCCAGACGCCCATCCGTCATGAGGGTTTTACAAGTCCAATGACGGCCATGGGAGCTGCATCGCCCTTGCGGAAACCGGTCTTGGTTATCCTGGTGTATCCGCCGTTGCGATCAACGTACCAGCCGGCTATTTCATCGAAAAGTTTTTTTACGGCTGCTTTGTCGGGAAGTTTCGACGCCACCAGGCGCCTGTCGTGCAAACGACCCGACTTTGCCTTTGATATCATTTTTTCGACAACTCGGCGCAATTCCTTGGCGCGCGTGACAGTAGTCTCGATGCGTTCTTCGAGTATAAGGCTTACACTCATGTTCTCGAGCATCGCCATGCGGTGACTGCCGCGTCTGCCCAGGCTGCGCCTGTCCATTCTATGCCTCATTGGAGGTCGTCCCCCTTCGAGATAGTATCGTCACTGCTGCCTTCTTCCTTCATTTCAAGCCCGAAACGGGTCAGTTTCTCCTCGATTTCCCTTAGAGATATCTTACCCAGATTTCTTATCTTGAGGAGTTCGCCGCGACCCCGGTTTACAAGATCTCCTATGGTATGGACCCCTCCGCGAAGCAGGCAGTTTTCGCTTCTTATGGAAAGCTCCAGATCCTTTATGGGGCGCATATGGGTAGCGTCCTCCGAAGTTTCCTCTGCGTCAGTATTTCCGTCTCCTGCGGGCAATCCGGGGTCACCGGGAAAGCCCGGACCCGGAGCAAATCGATCCTCGGCGCTGCCAAGGTCCCCCATGACCATGGAAAAGTAATTCTGCAGGATGTTGGACGCCTCCGTAACAGCGGCTTCAGGTTCAACAATACCATTGGTCCAAAGCTCCAGAACAAGACGTTCATAGTCGGTGCGCTGCCCCACGCGGGCGTCCTGAACTTCGTACATGACGCGCTTAACAGGCGAGAATACAGCATCCACCATAAGCGCATCGACAGGAAGATACGAAGGGCGCTCACGGTCGGCTGTCGCGTATCCCGTTCCCCGCTCCACGTAAAGGTCCATTTCCAGCATGGCGCCTTCGTCGAGATTGCATATGGTCGCTGTAGGTTCCACAAACTCGACTTCGCTGTCGGGATCGATGTTTCCCACCGTCACCTCTGAAGGGCCCCTGGCTTCCAGATGCAGCACACGCACATCACTGGAATGAGAAAGAACCGGGATATGCTTCAGATTCAGCAGCAACTCTATGGCGTCTTCCCTCATGCCTTCGACTGTACTGAATTCGTGAAGGACTCCGTCGATCCTCACGGCCGTTACGGCGGCGCCCCGTATCGACGAAAGAAGAACTCTCCTCAGAGCGTTGCCCAAAGTAACCGCGTACCCCTTCTCCAGAGGCTCAAGGATGATCCTGCCGTGCTGGGGGGTACTTTCCTCTACCCGTATTTCAGGACGAATATGTTCCAAAACAAATCCCCCCGATTCCCCGGTCAGCGGGCATAGAACTCGATAACCAGCTGCTCCTTGACTGGGACTTCGATCTGGTCTCTTTCAGGAAGGGCCACAATCTTGCCTTCCAGCCTCTCTGGATCGTAAGACAGCCAACCCGGAATAGTTCTGGAGCCGGCCACTTCGAGATTTTCCTTGAGAAGTTGTATCTCCCGGCTTTTTTCCGGAATGGAGATAATATCCTCCGGCTTTACCATATAGCTGGGGATATCGACTTTTCTGCCGTTTACCTGAACGTGCCCGTGTCGAACAACCTGTCGGGCCTGGCTCCTGCTTACACCGATTCCCAGACGGTAAATCACGTTATCAAGACGGCGTTCTAGAAGCTGCAGGAAATTATGCCCGGTCTGTCCGGCCATTTTCGTCGCCGAAGCGTAAAAACGTCGGAACTGGGACTCGTTCATACCGTAGAACCGGCGAAGCTTCTGCTTCTCCCTGAGACGAAGTCCGTAGTCACTGACCTTGGTTCTTCTCTGGCCATGCTGTCCGGGCTTGTGGTTCCTTTTATTCATAGCGCATTTTTCAGTGTAACAGCGATCTCCCTTGAGAAACAGCTTTACGCCCTCCGCCCTGCACTGGCGGCATACGGGACCTGTATATCTACTCATGACAGTTGGTTACCTCCTCCAGTAGTCCCGCGCTACACGCGGCGGCGTTTCGGCGGCCTGCATCCGTTATGCGGGATCGGCGTTTCGTCCCTTATCATGTTGACCTGAAGACCTGCGGCCTGTAGTGAACGAATGGCCGATTCTCTGCCGGGACCCGGTCCCTTGACCACCACATCGATCTCCTGTACGCCATGATCCTGGGCCTGCTTTGCAACCTGCTGAGCCGCCATCTGCCCAGCGTAGGGAGTCGATTTCCGGGTTCCCTTGAACCCCACATTGCCTCCGGAAGCCCAGGATAGAAGATTTCCCTGCTTGTCAGTCACACTGATGATGGTGTTGTTGAACGTCGAGTATATATGTGCGACACCATAACTGATGTTCTTTTTTTCCTTGCGCTTTCCTCGCCGCTGCGTTCTTTTAGCCACGCGAGATCTCCCTCCCCTGCTTGCTGTTGCTGTACGTTTTCATTACTTCTTGCCCGCCGGCTTTTTCTTTCCGGCTACGGCTCGCCGGGGACCCTTCCTTGTTCGGGCGTTTGTCTTTGTTTTCTGCCCTCTGACGGGAAGTCCCTGTCTGTGACGCATGCCGCGGTAACAGCCGATTTCCATCAGCCTCTTGATGTTCATGGTGACCTCCCTGCGGAGATCGCCTTCCACCTGGTAGTTCTCTTCCAGTTCGGCCCTGAGTTTCTGGGCTTCTTCCTCGGTCAGATCCTTGACTCTCGTATCGGGGCTGATCCCCGTAGTGGAAAGGATCTTTTTCGATGAATTCAGTCCCACCCCAAAAATGTAGGTGAGCGCAATTTCAATCCGCTTGTCACGGGGCAGGTCAACCCCAGCTATACGCGCCATGCAGCTACCTCCTAGCTCCCTGCCGCTGTTTATGGCGGGGATTTTTACTGCAGATGATCCTTACTACGCCGTTCCGTTTGATGACCCGGCAATGTTCACATATCGGTTTGACCGAAGGCTTGACTTTCATGAGCAATTCACGCTCCCTTTTACATCTCCGTTCACAGGCGAAGCCGGGTTTTCCAGCAGCTCGCCTGAGGGCAAACTATTTATATCTATACACGATCCGCCCCCGTGTCAAGTCGTAGGGCGATATTTGTAACAGCACCCTGTCTCCGGGGAGAATCCTGATAAAATGCATCCTCATTTTCCCCGATACGTGGGCGAGTATCTTGTGTCCGCTTTCAAGTTCGACCCGGAACATGGCGTTGGGCAGGGGCTCAACCACTTTTCCGCGTACTTCTATGACATCGTCATTGGCCATGCGTGTTCAACACCTTCCCCGTATCATCAGCCGATCGCCGGACCCACCGCAGTCCCGAAAAGTAAGTGGTCATACGTCCCATGGAGTGAGTATCTCCGGTTTACCCTCGGTTATGGCGATGGATTTCTCGAAATGGGCGGCAGGGCTCCCGTCTGCGGTTACAACCGTCCAGCGATCGGGCAGCGTTTTAACCCTTTCCGCACCGAGCATTATCATCGGCTCTATTGCTATGGTCATACCCTTTTTCAGAGTAATTCCGCTGCCGGGGACGCCGTAGTTCGGTATCTGCGGCGGCTCGTGAAGCCTGGAGCCTATGCCATGGCCGGCGTAATCTCTTACGATGCCGAACCCGTACGGTGCAACGACCTTTTCGACCGCATGTCCAATATCCCCAACCGTATTGCCATCTCGCGCCGCTTCTATTGCTCTTTCAAGCGACAGGCTGCTTACGCCAAGAAGCGTACGCCACTCGTCTGTGAC
>CAZBLL010000106.1:0-5953 GCA_964492625.1 uncultured Synergistaceae bacterium | reverse complement strand
GACAGGAAACAGGGAAGGCAAGGTCAAAGCGAGATTCTTACCCTGTCGCTTCGCTGGGGCACGCCGTCAATTCGCTAACGCTTCGTATCGAAATGACAAGCCTTTTCTGACGGCTGATAGCTGATTGCTGCCTGCTGTCTTTTTCCGCCATCCGCCATCGTCTTCTTGCTCCTGCCTTTTCTGTCATCTGTACGCTGATTGCTGCCTCCTGTTTTCATGTCTCCTGCCAACTGATCCTCCGCTTTCGATAATCAGTCTTGACAAGCGCGGGGACAACGTGTAGTGTTTCAAAAAGTTCGGTGTGGCTAACTTTACCCGCCTAAACCTAAAGGAGATCCATACATGCAGACATCGCTTCACACGCTACGCAACGGACAGCGCGCGCGTATTACCGCCCTCCCTCCCGGAATGTGCGGCCGAAGGCTGGAAGCTCTGGGGCTGCGCCCCGGGAAAACCATAGAGAAAGTATCGGGAATGCCGTTTTCAGGCCCCGTTACCCTGATCCTTGACGGCAGGCAGATAGCTATTGGGCATGGAGCCGCGTCCAGGGTTAACGTTGACCCTGTCTCGTTACCGGGATCGTAAACTCATGAGCAATTGCTGCGCCAGTTCAGGCCGTTGCCGCCCCTTCTCCGGAGGTTGCCCCAAAGCGCTTCCCGATAAAACAGACGGGACCATTCTTCTTGTAGGCAACCCCAACGTCGGCAAAAGCGCCCTTTTTTCGCGCCTTACGGGTGTTCACGCTATATCGTCCAACTACCCGGGAACGACCATCGGATTCACCGAAGGTTTTTTCCGGAGGGGCAAATCGGTGTGGCGCATTATCGACGTACCGGGAGCTTATACGCTGGATCCCACCAACGAAGCGGAAGAAGTAGCCCGCAGGATAGTAGACGAAGGGGCCGATCTTGTGATCATAGCCCTTGACGCCACGGCGCTTGAGCGAAACCTGTACATGGCGCTTCAGGTACTTGAAACGGGCGCCAAAGCGGTTGTGGCGCTCAATATGGCCGACGAAGCTCGACATCAGGGAATTTGCGTAGACGTAGAGGCTCTTTCCCGGGAACTGGGCGTACCGGTAGTCCCCACCGTCGCAGTAACAGGCTCCGGCATAAGCGAAATGGTTGAAAAACTTACTGAAGCCTCTCAAAGCGCGTTCTCTCCCATGGAAAGCGACGAACGCTGGAAAACCATAGGCAATATAGTGGAAAAATGCCAGACGGCGACCTCTCGCAGACACACACTGCGGGACAGGCTGGAGGACATTTCCGTGCACCCGCTCTGGGGCGGCCTTCTTGGCGTTTTGGTTGTGACAGGGAGTTTCTTCGTCATACGCCAGATCGGTGAAGGTATTATCGGAATGATCCTGGACCCTCTTTACTCGGGGTTATTTATGCCAATCCTGGATGCGATTTCCGAAATGCTTGGTCCCGGCAGTTTTATTCATCAGATCGTGATCGGTTCGCTTATAAACGGCGCCATAGACCCGGAACAGAGTTTCGGCCTGCTTTCAACTGGCCTTTACGTCCCAATAGTTATGGTGTTGCCCTATGTTGTGGCCTTTTACGCCGTTCTCAGCCTGCTTGAGGATGTGGGCTACCTTCCCCGGCTCGCCATACTGTTCGACGCCCTGCTTCACAGGCTGGGGCTGCATGGTTTCGCCATAATCCCCAACCTGCTGGGTCTTGGATGCAATGTCCCCGGCATACTGGCCACCAGGGTGCTGGAGTCGGCAAGGGAAAGGTTTATCGCGGCTACGCTTATCTCCGTGGCGGTTCCGTGCGCCGGTCTTCAGGCTATGATTTTGGGAGTACTGGGTCCTTACGGGGGAGGCTACGTGCTGACGGTCTACGCAACCATGTTCGTTACGTGGGTCGTACTGGGAAGGATTTTGCACAAGCTTCTGCCGGGATACAGCCCGGAACTCGTTGTGGAGATACCACCCTACAGGGCTCCCAGCTTCAGGGATCTGGGTCTCAAACTGTGGTTCCGTGTAAAGGGTTTTCTTATCGAGGCCATACCGCTTGTGCTGGCGGGCGTGCTGCTGGTGAACCTCCTGTACTACATGGGGGCCGTCGACGCCCTTTCCCGTTTTCTGGAACCCGTTTTTACCGGTTTTCTGGGTTTGCCCGCTTCGGCCGCGGGACCCATATTCCTTGGGCTGTTGCGCAAGGACGTAGCCGTAGGCATGCTGGCCCCGCTGGGGCTTTCTCCCGAGCAGCTTGTGGTGGCAATGGTAGTGCTTTCAATGACCTTTCCCTGTATAGCGACTTTCGCCGTCTTCTGGAAAGAACTGGGCTTCAGAAAAGTGCTTATGAGTCTTGGTCTTATGATGTTCTGCGCGCTTGTAGCCGGCAAGGCCGTTATGATCCTTATGTCTCTGGCGGGCTAACCCCGGGCGGGACCCTCCGGAAACGCCACGCGGAAACCTCCAGCCAGTCGCTCGACTTTCCAGTCTATATCGAAAATCCGCGCCAGCACGTCGCCGTCTACCTTTTCGGGAGTCGGCGCGTCTTTTATCTTTCCTCCGCGCAGAAACAGTATGCGGTCGGCAAAGCGCAGAGCCAGGTTCACGTCGTGGAGCGCCACCAGTATGGACATGTTCTTTTGTCTCAATCGCCTTAAAAGACCGAATACGGCCATGGCGTGACGCGGATCCAGGGCGCTTGTCGGCTCGTCGAGCAGCAACAGGGGGGTCTGCTGCGCCAGTGCGCGGGCCAGAGCCACCCGCTGGGCTTCCCCTCCGGACAGTTCAGTGACCGGCCGGTGTTCGAAACCCGGAAGATCAACCTCTCCCATGGCCTCCAGGGCTATTTTTTCATCTTCGGGGCCGAGTCTTGCGAAACGCCCCGCCGAAGGAAATCGCCCCATCATAACCGTCTGTAAAACGGAAAAGGGCATACCGAACCCCGTCTGCTGCGGCACCACCGCCACCCTCGTCGACCTCTGACGGTGCGACAACACGGAGAGTTCGTCCCCCAGCAGTTTTACGCTTCCGCCGTCTCTGCGCCCTACTCCGGCGAGAGCGGCCAGCAGAGTGCTCTTTCCGCTTCCGTTGGGACCAAGCAACGCCGTTATCTCTCCGGGAAAAAGTGATAACGAAACGTAGTCTATCACTACTCTTTCACCATATTTTACAAACAGGTCCCTTGCTTCCATAAGCGCTTCAGTCACAGGCGTCACCTCCCCCGCCATAGCAGCCAGCAGAACAGCGGGCCGCCGATAAGGGCCGTGATAACACCCACAGGCAGTTCACCCAGCGATCTTGCTCCGGCGTCCGCCATAAGCAGCAGCAACCCGCCCCCCAGCCACGAGAGTGGAAGAAGATGGCCGTGGCCGGGACCGACGGTCAGGCGCAAGAGATGCGGAGCAACAAGCCCCACAAAGCCTATGACGCCGCTCATCGAAACAACCACCGAGGTGGCCAGCGAGCACGCCAGAAGCAGAATTATACGCACCCTGTCTTCGTCTACTCCAAGCGAAGCCGGGGAGGCCCCGGAAGCAATGACGTCCAGGTCTCTCCAGAAGAAAAGCCCCAACAGCAGCACCGCGAGCCCTGCGGCCGCCGAAAGGGCGACATGGCTCCAGCTCGCCATGGTGAAACTCCCCAGAAGCCACAAAACGATTACGGCCACCTGCTGCCCCGCCAGCACCTTGAGCAGCGTAATGCCCGAACCGAGAATACTGCTGATTATTACACCGGCGAGAATGAGGCGGGTTGGGTCGATGGTTCCCGAAGAGGATTTGCCCAGCCCCCAGACGAGTATCAGCGTCAGAAGGCTGCCCGCGAAAGCGAATATCGTAATGCCGGGCAGCTGAAAGGTAATTGCTATCGAAGCACCCAGCGCAGCCCCCGTGGCCACTCCCAGGGTATATGGCTCGGCCAGCGGATTAAGCAGCAATCCCTGAAAAATGACCCCGCTGAATGCCAAAGCCGCACCCGTGGCGAAAGCCGTCAAAGCGCGGGGAATCCTCACATCCCACAGTATGGCTGACCTTACGCCCTGCGATCCATCTCCCGAGAGGCGCTCTGCCAGTATGGCAAAGATTTCAGAAGGCGAAATTGCAACCTCTCCCGACGCCAGCACCAGCCAGAACGAAACAGGAAGAGCCGTTGCGAGAATCACCCCGGCCAGTTTTTTTCTATTCATCTGAAACCGGGTCCCCCAGAGGGGTAAAACCCGTCATATCCCGGTACAGTTCACCAACGGCAAGGGCCACTTCTTCGCAGGATACGCCGAACTTTTCCGCGTACCATACAGCGCCCCCGGCGCCGACTCCTTCCTTGACATAACCCCGTTCGTAGTCAGCCAGACCCGGGAAGGGGCTTTCCGAAAAGTTGAGCCGGGCCTCCCATGTATCCACTTTTACGGAATCGGCCATTGTTTCAAAGTTTGCGGACGAATCTTCGATAACGTACCTGGTGGTCGCCACGGTCATCGGTTCCCTGAGGCCAATATCTCTGACCAGCGCGGCCACGGCAAGCATCTGGGTTCCGCCCGCAAGCACTACCTGAGCTTTGCCCAGGGCTCCGGCGGCCAGCCCCCCCGCCACCACCTGCATTGGGTCGCCCATCTCACGCACCACGTCAAGGCCCCGGCCCTTCATCCCTCCGGGCTGCACCCCCAGCCTTCTGGCGACATCGCTCCACATCTGCTCTTTCAGGCCAACGGGGTTCTGCGGGCCAGCTGAAGAAACCATTCCGTCGTGACCCAGCGCCCTAAGCGACATAAAGGCGCTGGTGGTGCCGCCGGGTATTGTCTCGGCTATTACAATGGTTTCGTTCATTTTGGAAAAAAGCCTCCCGAGGCTGAAACCCGCGTCCCACAGCCTTGACGCTTGTGGAACGGAAGGACCCGTTCGTGGGTCTCCGCCGGGCTCGGCGCCCGTTTCAACAAAGGGACAGACGGGAGGCAGATACGTACCGGCTCTCACGATAATTGTGGGAAAATCGGCCAGGACCCTTGCAGCTCTGGTTATCAGAGCCGGGGTGGGATGCCCCTCCGGGTCAACGGGGATGGCGTCGGTAACAAAAGTTTCTCCCCACCACAAAAGATCGGCGTCGGCCGGTGCGGTATAGGGCAACACCTCGGGGTTGGAGCCGGCAACCGATATACCGGGGATTTTACCTATGTCGGTCCCACCGGCTACAAGTATGAACATGGCCTAGAGTCTCCTGGCGGCGTCCAGGTGCTTGCAGGCGCCCTTGCGTCTGAAGGCCGGACATGTGCAAACGCCGTGCAACAGGTCCACCGCGTAATCTTCGGTCCCGTGCGCTATATAAATATTTTCCGTCACCCGTTCCAGCTTTGCTTCGGAGAAAAGCGTCGCGGCGGCAGGGTTGCCCGGCCCATCCATGGCTTTGTTGGAAAGCCTGTCGGCTTTAGTGTTTTTCTCGCGGGGAACCCATACGTAGTTAACCCTTACGGCTCCCGCCGCCCTTTGAGCGCGGCTCGCCAGTTCCGCCAGGCGGGGCTCTTTTATTTTCCACTCGCCCTTCATCTGGTTTATAACTAGACGACTATCGCCGCGAACTTCCACACGTTTAAGGCCCATTGCGGATATTTTCTCCAAAAGCATTATGAGCGCCTCGTACTCGGCTTCGTTGTTGGTTTTTATTCCCAGGGCGCGGCAATCCTCCCACAGCAGGTTTCGTTCGTCGTCCAGCAGCAGGGCTCCCGCCCCCGCCTCGCCCGGGTTGCCCCGCGAAGCGCCGTCGAAATAACCCGTAACCATATAGCGCGCCCCCCTTTTTCTTCGGTGAAAGTATAACGGAAAAACCACAAAATACGTGAACCGTAAAACCACGAGGCAGGGAGCAGGAAACAGGAATCAGGAAACAGGAATCAGGAGACAGGAAACAGGGAAGGCAAGGTCAAAGCGAGATTCTTACCCTGTCGCTTCGCTCGGGGCACGCCGTCACTTCGCTAACGCTTCGTATCGAAATGACAAG
>CAZBLL010000105.1:0-5966 GCA_964492625.1 uncultured Synergistaceae bacterium | reverse complement strand
GATCGACACGCTTTACCATACCAAGCTCATTGGCGGGGCCGGACTCGACAGCGATGGTGTCCTGCATCTGCCCACCAGCGACGGCGACATGGTGGACGTGGACCTCACTCAATATGGCCTGGATGAACCCGGAGCGGGCGGCGTGACCTCGGGCGACATAGACACAGTCTACTGGCGCATCGTCGACTGACCAATTTTGACACCGCAAACTAAAAAGAGTACAATATAATTGATTTGAAAATGGCAAAACCGTCGAAAGGCGGCGACGCAAAACCACGGGCCTACGGCAAAAAAGCGACGGAGGCGGGGTTGCCAGTATAAAAGCTTTCCGTCAGGCCGCCGGCCACCAGCCGGAGGCCTGTTTTTTTATCGATATTGAAAGGAACGATGACTGTGAAAAAAAGGGGCGGTTTCGCTCTTGTGTCGGTTCTGGTGGTCCTGCTGATGGTTGTGTTTTTAAGCTCCATCGTCATGGACATAACCCTGAATCAGCACAAAACATCAATGAAGACCATAGAGGGTCAGCGGCTCTACAACGCCTCCCAGTACGGCCTGGAATGGGGCAAGGCGCTTCTTCTCAAGTACAGGGCCACGCTGGAAGAGGACGTGCTGGTATATAACGGAAGTATTTCTTCGCTACGGGTAAAAACGACCGATGGAACAGTTCTGGACCAGTCGATGCAGCCGGCTTCCCCCGAAACGGAAATTGCGCTTCAGGTAACGTTGCTGGACTGCAACTACGATATTTCGGGCCACTCATGGACACAGGAACTGCCTCCGCTGAGGTTGAGCACGACCGGGACCGGAGGGGGCGACGGAGGCGCCACTGTTACTGTTCCGGCAGGGTTTTCTGTGGTTATAGACCCCAACAGGTTGTTTACTTTCGGGGGCGATCCGGGCGCCGAGTCTCACGCCTATATTGTCCGGTCGCTGGCGGAGACCGCGGGCGGCGAACGGTATTTTGAAAGCGAGACAATGGTGGTGATCACGCAATGAAAAGGAAGAAACATCTAAAAAGAACATTTGCGGTGCTCCTTGGCGTGGTCCTTTGTATCGGCGTTGTAGCGGTCCGTTCGTCCGGCGTTACTACCATAACCGATATGGCCGGATGGCCTGTGTGGCCGGACTACGCTACGGTATCGAACAGCCCCATAGCGCCCCTTTCGTTTACCAGCATCGGCAGAGACGTTATGGCCTGGGTGCAGTTTACAGCGCCTTCGGTCACAGGCGGTGTATGGGGGGCCGAAATAAGCGCGTTGTACCGTACGGATCAGGGGGATTACGAAGAGGCTTCAGTGATCCATACCTATGTCAACCAGAACCAGGACGTTGGCTACATGGTTCAGTCTTCGCCGGAGCAGTTCAAGGACAACACGGGAATCCTTAATCAGGTTGCGGCGAACATGCAGACATGCTCGGCCTTACCCTCGTATGTAGCCGAATGGTACAGCGTGGATGGGGTTACCTATGATCCGAACCAGGCGTTCGGCATTTACTCCAACGCGTGGATCAGCGCATGGTTCAACTTTCTGACAGGGTCCACCCTGAAGGCCGGAGAGGTGCTGGCCGATTCAGGGCACGCGCCTCCGCTTGTTGTATGGAAAAGCAATCCGTGGCTGACGGTGTTCGTAGACGAGAATTCACCTCCCGCAGCATGGGGTGATAATCCCTATCTGTTTATTCCCACAAACGACGGCATGGCTCAAATGTACGAGGTCAGGACTGACGTGAGCCCGTCGCAGATAGAACGCGAATGGTCAATGACGCCTCTGCCGGCCTTCAGGACCGCCGTTTTCCAGGAATGGTGGAAAAGGTTGAACGGCTCGTATCTCAGGATAACGAATCTTGACGGCCCGCTGGCGGTTCACGACATAGAAAACAGCTCCGGTGAATGGAAAAGGGTCATGCTGGGCGCCACCGGTATGGGGAGCGACCTGGTGAGCAAACCGGAGACGGCATGGTTGGCGGAAGGCTATCCGGACATAGAAACCTTGCCCCAGTCGGCGACCGGCGGCCGCTTTCGGGGGGTGTACGCTTTCGACATAACCAGCCCCGAGAGCCCCACGCAGCTTTGGGCCTGGACACTTGCCTCGTGGGTGCGCGATTCGCAAAGCCAGGAGAGCCTGTACATGTGGGACCCGGCCTCGGTCATGTCCGGTGAAGGCCAGGGGTACGACGCAATGAGCACTGTTAACGCGCGTCCCGTCATAGGCTTTACTACGGACGAAGAGGACCAGAGGGTATGGAGCGCACTGCTGGTATGCATCGACACGTTGGGTTATTTCCGCTGGTGCAATCTGGACCCGGCCACTGGAGAAATACGGGGGACCGGGGTCTTCGCCGACCAGGACGGAGCAGTTGAGACGCCGGAATATTACGACGGAACTGTCCTTATCGAGGATCTCGCGCCCAGCAGGGTGCTTTCGGCCTTTCCAAAGGAGGGCAGCTTGCCTGTGCTCAGCGACGTTTACGTATGGCTGTCTAACGGGTCCTGCTACAAGTGGAACCTTCAGGACGGGGAAGCACCCGTAAAACTGTTCAGGACCATCGCCTCCAAGAACCACGAACCCAACGGATCGCCGCCCATACAGGATTTCGACGTTGCCTATATTACAGACCAGGATGGGACCCTGCATACCTATATCGCGGGGGTCGTGGCCCTCGATTTTCCACAGGGGAACCCTCACGACACAACGTCCATGTTCGTGGTGGACCTGGAGGACGCCCTTGGAGATTACAGCATCGAAACCTATGACCCGGTCATATTCGACTTGCAGCAGGCTCTTGGACAGGACGGAGATACGGCTTTCGTGGTAAAGCACGCCACGCTGGACGAGTCGTTTTTCGTCCAGCTTCAGGACGGAAGCGGGGCCAACGCCGATGAGTTCGACAGGCTGGTGGCTTCACCGCTTTTCATCAACAACACGCTTTACCTGGCTGTCTACAGCAGCGAGGCGAATCTGAGCCGCCTCTACACCCTGAATATGGATGATTACAACACCGCCGACGTAAGCAGCAAGGTTGCCTTCGTCGAAGGAGAAGATTATCTGGACTTCAGCGGGGAGGAATTCCTTGCAGCTACTGTCGACAGTGAGGGGTTCCTTTCCATACCCAAGACTGATGGCACGGTGGAGCGAATCGACCTGAACATATCGTTCACGGGTTCGGGAACCGGTGGCGGCGGGGGGGAAAGCGACGAAGTAATGCAGACCGTTTTCTGGAGGGTTCGCAGATCCGAATAGAACGATCTTTTGGTGTACAATCTCTCCGTCGAAGGGAGAGATAACCCATGACGATTGACTGCCATGTACACATTTATCCGCCCGAGGTGATAAAAAACGCACAACGTATAGCCGAAAAGGAACCCTGGTTCAAGTCCCTTATATCGGGCAGGGTGCACCGGTGGGCCACGGCTGAAGACCTTTTCGAGTCGATGGACAACAACGGTATTGATCAGGCCTGGGTAACGGGGTTCGCGTTCCGCGATCAGGGACTCTGCCGACTGTGTAACGACTACGTTATTGAGACAATTAAAAAAGCCCCGAAGCGGATAGAGGGAATGGCCGTAGTAGATCCCATGGCCAGGGGTTTCGAGGATGAAATAGCACGTTGCGCCGACGCCGGTATGACCGGGGTGGGTGAGCTGTTCCCCGACGGGCAGGTTTTCAATATCGATGATTCGCGCCAGACATGGAGGCTTGCCGCTTCGTGTTTCGACCATGGGCTGTTTCTGATGCTGCACACGGCGGAGCCCGTCGGTCACCAGTATCCCGGCAAGGGATGCGCCGGTCCGAAGGAAGCCGCCACTTTCTGCAGGAACCACCCGGAAGTCAATGTGATTTTCGCCCACTGGGGCGGAGGGTTGTGGACCTACGAGACCATGCCCGAAATGAAGATATGTCTGAAGAACGCCTGGTACGACACGGCGGCCGCCCCTTTCCTGTACGGGCCCGAGGTGCTGCGTTCGGCTATAGCGGCGGGAGTGGGCCACAAAATACTGTTCGGCACCGATTTCCCTATTCTCGAACCGAAGGCCTACGTAAGGCTGTTCAGTTCAGACGGGCTTGACGAAAACCAGATACAGGCCGTAAAGGAAGACAACGCAAAAACTCTTCTTCAAAGAGCCCGCAATAGAGTGGTCTAGATATCGGACATCCCCGCTATTGATATGCGGCACACTCCGCCCTCGCAGAGAGGAGCCGTCTCGGCGAGGGCTTCTTCTTTTCCTATAAGTGTCACTACGTCGTTTTCCAGGAGCATGGTGTTTCCCTGGGGCATAATGGGGTCGCCGCGCCTGGTAACCAGCAAAACCCTTACCCCCCGGGGAAGAAGCGGGGCAAGCTCCGACAATGTTTTGCCTGCGAACGGCCCAGGCTGGAGGACAAGTTCAAAAACCTTCTGCGGCTGGTCCTCGGTCAGGGTGGAAAACAGCGCCGGCGTCTGGGCCATCTGGCGAAAAACTATATGGCTGGCCTCGCCCGGAGTTATGGCCTTTACGCCCATCTCCTTGAGCAGAAGGGCTGTCATGTCGTCTCTGGCCAGCGCGTACATGTTCGTTATCTGGTAATGGTGGCGCAGGACCCTCGCCAGTTCAACCAGTCTGCGGCGGTTTCCGACCACCAGAATGACGCCCTCGGCCTGGTTGAGCCCGTGCATCAAAAGACATTCCGGTTCAAGCACCTCGCAGGTTTCGATATCCAGCCCCGCAGGGTGTGGTTGATGCAGAAGTTCGGGATTGTTCGTAACCACCCTGACAGGAAGGCCCGCATGGAACAGTTCCGCAGCGATGCTGAGCGATTCCCGGGCGCTTCCAAGCACGAACCACGGTTTCTGGTTCGGCGTCGATTCCTGAGCAGGCTCGACGCGGAAGCGATGGAACAATACCGGGCCCAGGGTACAGCACATCGCCGACAGAACGATGAGCGCGACCTCCGTTGAATGCGAAATCAGTCCGGCCTCCACACCCAGAGAGGCCCCGGCGATGGTTAGGGAAAGGCGCGAGGTCAGCAGCATGCCGAAACTGACGCTGCGCTGCAGCCCGAAGCGCGGTATGTAGGGAGCTGCTCCCAACAGATTTATTACGATTACGGCGACGAAAAGAAAACCCGTAAGCGGCAGTGCAGTTGGTGTATCGAGCAGTACCGAAAGATCCAGGCTCACGCCCACCATTATGAAAAATATAGGAATAAGAAGCCCGAACCCTATGACGTCGAGTTTTTCCTTTACCGATTCGCCACCGGCGCCAAGAAGAAGCGACAGTGTCGCACCGGCGACGAAAGCCCCCAAAATGACCTCGGCGCCAAGGACCTCGGCCTCCACCAGAAAAAGCAGGATAAGCGCAAAGATCGCGCGCAAAGGCAGCTGGGCCGTTCCATGGGAAAGGGATTCGAACGCTACGTCCAGCCAGGCGGCCCTGCCGCGGGAAAACTCGATGAATCGGTAGACCACAGCGCCTGACAGTATGAGCAAAAGAACAAAGAGCGTGGGCATCACAGCCCCTCCGCGGAGGATGGATACATAGGTGGACAGGCCAAGAATGCTCAAAAGGTCCGCTACCAGCGTGGCGACCAGTATATATTTGCCGTTTTCGTTGGCGCTGCATCCGTATTCCCTGAGGATAGGCATCACGATACCCAGAGATGTGTTTGTCAGGAGGAATGTCACCAGCATGTAGTCTTCCAGGTACCCCGCGTGATGCAGATAGAACGTAAGGCCCAGCGAGGCCGTAAAGACAATTATCACCCTCACGAGAGCCAGCCCCAAAGGGCTTGAGAAAAAGTCGCCCCTTGAGCGTGCGGAGGGGATAAGGCACTGAAGGTCTATCTCAAGCCCCGACATGAACATGAGGTAGGCGAAACCGAATGATGCAAGGAACTTGAGATGGGCCTCGGGGTGTATAAAATTGAAACCGCTTTTGCCGAAGAGAACGCCGGCAAGTATCTCAAGCACTACTACTGGAACCGCCA
>CAZBLL010000104.1:0-5967 GCA_964492625.1 uncultured Synergistaceae bacterium | reverse complement strand
TACCCCAGTTAAAGGACCACGGCGCTTTCGAGATTCCCCATAACACCTCTGGCTATACTTCCGGCGATATCGTCTTTTTCGTATTCCTCTATCCGGCCCGCGTCGCCAAGTATCGAGACCCCCATGTCGAGGGGCAGCCTCGCGATGGAAGGAACCAGCCATTTTTTGCGTATGTCCTCAAGATGACTCGGGCCGAAGATTTCCCACTGTTCCCCGCAGTGGGGACATACGGCGTAACTCATGTTTTCGACTATTCCTATAAGCGGCACGCTCATCATCCGCGTCATGTGCATCATCTTCTCCACAACCAGTCCCGACAGTTCCTGGGGCGAGGTCACCATGACCACGCCGTCAAGCTGAATTGACTGCATTACAGTCAGCGGAGCGTCGGCGGTGCCGGGAGGCAGATCGACCACCAGCCTGTCCGTGTCGCCCCAGTCGGTTTCATCCCAGAACTGTTTGATAACATTCCCGATGAGAGGCCCGCGCCAGACGACCGGCTTGGTGGGATCTTCGAGAACCAGATTGATGGACATGACCTTTATGCCCAGACCCCGGGAAGAAGGCGGCTGAATGCGCCCCTCCACCGAAAATGGAGTACCCTTTACCCCCAGCAGTTTGGGGATGGAAGGTCCGGTGATATCGGCGTCCAGAATACCTACCTTATGTCCCATTTTTGCAAGGCCGGAGGCCAGCAGGGCGGAAACGGTGCTCTTGCCCACTCCGCCTTTTCCGCTTCCCACGGCTATTATGTGTTTCATTGTCCCGCGCGTAGGTCTGGGCATGCCGCAGGTCTGCGGGTCCCCGTCACACTTTCCCTGCTCGGGGCAGCCGCTGCAATTCTGATCAGACATTAATTGTCCTCCTTCGCTATCCCAGGGGAATTTCCCTCAGGCCGCCTTCATTGTACTTGCCGAAGGCCTCCCGGCAGGAGACCCCCGTGATTTCGTAAACCTTCATCTTCGCCATCTGCAGCGACGCGGACGCCTTGGGGCCCACACGCGGTGCAAAGACCACCGACACCGACTTGTCGGCAAGTATCTGGACTGCTACGCCTCCGGCGCCGTGAGCGGCCTGTTTCGCCTCGTTATCAACCGCCTCGACGAGATTGCCCTCAGTGTCTATGATCAAAAACCAGGGCGCTCTCGCGAAACGGGGAGACATCATGTCGTCAAGCGAAGGTCCTTCGGATGGTATGGCTATATACACTGAAACTCCCCCTTAATGAGTGTTGTTATCAACAGCTCCTCATTGTACTACTTAACAGGAGACAGCGCACAGGAATCAGGAATCAGGAGGCAGGAGGCAGCAGGCAGTTTGCAGAAAGAACAAAAGCTTCAGAGCGTCATCTCGAAGCCTTCCGTCAGGAAGGGGAGAAATCGCGAAGTTTCGTGAACCGTCAACCGGGAATCGTGAACCCAAGAAACAGGAACGAGATTTCCACCCTGCCGCTTCGCTCGGGGCACGCCGTCACTTCGCTAACGCTTCGTATCGAAATGACAAGCCTTTTCTGACGGCTGATTGCTGCCTGCTGTCTTTTTCCGGCATCAGCCATCGTCTCCTTGCCTCTCCGGTTCACGGTTCACGACTCACGGTTCACGGATTTTCCTGTCTCCTGTTTCCAGTTTCCTGATGCCTGTTAAAACCGAGATTACTCCTCCCGTTGGTCGTCGCAATGACAGGCTTTTTCGGCCATCCGCCATCCGCCATCCGCCATCGGAATTTGGCTTTCTCGGCCATCGTCTTCTTGCCCTTCCCGTTTACCAGTTTAATGCCCTTTCTGCCTGCTGTCAGCTGTTTTTGCTGTCATTTCGACCGTTCGCGCATTTCGCGAATGGAGAAATCTCGCCCTCACGCCTCACGCCTCACTGGTCTTTTATCTTCCCGCCTTGTCCAGAGCCCGGCTGAGCCCGTCAAGGCCGCCGCGCAGCTCGTCAAGCCTGGGCCAGGCATAGCCTATCCGCATGTGACGCCGGTCCTGGTCGAACCAGTGGCCGGGGCCTACGTATGTTCCGCACTCTTCGTTAAGGATCCTGTAGAAGTTATCCACATCGACGGAGAAATCGGGCCTTATGCGGGGGAAGCAGACCACACCACCTGAGGGCTCTACCCACTCCATGCGGTTTTCCTTTGACTTCCACTCCTTCAGAATGGCGAAAGCCTTTTTGATGTGCGCCTTTATCTCGGGCAACCACGACTCTCGCTGCTTGAGGGCCTCCCAGGCTATGTGCTCGTCCACCACGCTGCCGCAGATGCCTATCTGCTCCTTGGCGCACAGAAACAGGTGCATAAGGTCTTTGTCCAGCCCCGTTATCCACCCGATGCGTATTCCGGGAATGCCATACGATTTGGACATCGACGAAACGCTTATCACTCTGTCGCTCAGTGTCGCCGCCACCGGCAGGACCGATCCGAAAACCAGTTCGCGGTAGGTTTCGTCCAGAAGCAGCCTGCATCCCTTCTTTTCCACCACCGATATAATTTCCTTCAATTCGGATTCGCTCATCACCACACCCGTGGGGTTGTGGGGACACGTCAGGCTGACCAGCCGCGTTTCCGGCCTGATAAGCGATTCCAGTTTCTCCAGGTCGACACTGAAACCGTTCTCCATCTCAAGTTCCAGATAGGAAATGTCGCATTCAATTGCCTTGGGCGTTTCGATGTTGGTAGCGTAATTGGGACGCGCCACCACTATATGGTCTCCCTTTTCCAGCAGTGACGTCGCAATTATAAAAAGGGCCCCTGCGGCGCCTGCCGTCACCAGGACGTCTTGAGGCGTAACGGAACCGCCGGCGTGAGAAGCCAGCAGCTCCCGCAGGGCCGGTTTGCCTACATGATCTTCGTAGGGCAGCAGCAGATCCTTGACCTCGAGTCCCAGGTCATTCAGCGAACGGTCCCTTACGGAACTTTCCGTAAGGTTGTATTTGATCTTGTCGTATCCCAGCTGTTCCGGCGATTCCTTCTCTATCGCCATGCGTACATAGTGCATATGCGTTTACCTCCCCTTATGGTATCCCTGATGTTTATAGTGTATGCATATCACGCTTTTCCGTCAAAACCGCCTTGCTGGCCTTTTGCCCAGCGTAGTCGCCGCGCGCCGGTCGCGCCAGAGCCAGAGCGGCAACGCCAAGCAGCACGAGAGCGCCTCCCAGTACAGCCGATGTCTCGGGCCTTTCCGAAGAAATAAGCCATGCCCACATCATGGCAAAAGGCACCTCTGTCATAGTGGCTATTGAGGCGGTGCTTCCCTGAACCCGCTTCAGCGCCAGAACAAAAACACCGTAGGGAACAAGCGACGTAAAGAAAGCAAGATATAAAAGGATCAACCAGCCCCTGGCCGATATATGCATCAGCATTCCCATATCTCCCCTTGCAAAAGCCATTACCCACAGAATCAGCATCGCAGCGATATAGGTGTAAAAAAACGACCTGAACGGAGCGCGTGGTCCCGTACCGTATTTCCCGTTCAGCACGAACAGAGCGTACCCGACCGCGCCTGCCAGGGCCCCCGCGAGCCCGGCCAGGCTGAGGGTCCCCATGCTTCCCGCTCCTCCCACGGCCACCCAGACACCGGCAAGAGCCAGCGCGAAAGCACCCACCTCACCCTTAACCGGCCTGTCGCGACCCAGTATCCATGAGCCAGCCATTACCCAGCATGGCGCGGAATAGTAGACGACCATGGCCAGCCCTACTGTAATATGAAGAAATGCAAAGTTGAGCCCCACTGCGCTCATTACCATACCGCAGGCGCCCAGAAGGAAAAGGGGTGAAATGTCGCTTCGCGAAGGTTTAAGAGCCTCGGGGTGACGGTATAATGCGAAAAGAATCAGTGTTGCGCTGCTTACGGTAAACCGTACGACGTTCAGAAGGAAAACGGAAATATCGAGAGAATCCGCCATTCGCATCATGGGACCCGACGTTCCCCACATAAGCGCGGCGAGTACTCCGAAAAGAATACCGGACCAGCTTGTCACGCGGCCACCCCCTTTTGCTGTATCGTATACATAGAACCGTTCGCCGTCAAAACATCAAAACCCTCGTTCTAACTCAATTATGTTACGAACCATATTTTATGGTTCATTTTCTGGGCGATAAAATAACATTCTGCCAACTCGTCTAAGGATTTATTGAACTTTTGACCGTTTTGGGTTTAGAATTATCCCATGTTGTTTATTTGCAAAACAAAGGAGAGATCGCCATGGAAGTCAAGGCGAAAGTAGTCGTGGCTCTCGGAGGCAACGCGCTACAGGAAAAAGGAACACCTCCTACGGCCGAGGCTCAGCTTCAGGTCGTGAAAAAAACA
The DNA here is from genome assembly GCA_964492625.1 of uncultured Synergistaceae bacterium. GTDB lineage: Bacteria > Synergistota > Synergistia > Synergistales > Thermovirgaceae > CAZBLL01. The sequence goes on along the minus strand of CAZBLL010000104.1, from coordinate 1,664 downwards.
TCGGATCATCTTGCCGAAATGAGCAGCAACGGCTACGAACTGGCCATAGTCCACGGGAACGGGCCACAGGTAGGCCGCATAGTCCTTTCCCAGGAAATAGCGGCAAAGGAAAACGAGCAGACTCCCGCCATGCCGTTCGATGTCTGCGGCGCCATGAGCCAGGGTTTCATAGGCTATCAGATTCAGCAGGCGCTGCGCGACGCGCTGAGGAACAGGAACAGGGACATACCGGTTGTCACCCTTGTTACACAAGTGGTCGTTGACGACAATGACCCCGCATTCCAAAACCCCACCAAGCCAATCGGGCCCTTTTTCACCGAGGAAGAAGCCCGCGCCATAGAGCGCGACAAGGGTTTCGTGATGCGAGAGGACGCGGGAAGGGGCTGGCGTCGGGTTGTTCCCTCTCCCAAACCGCTCAAGATCGCGGAGATATCGGCGCTCAAAAAACTCTGGGACACTACTATAGTCATAGCGGCCGGCGGCGGCGGCATACCCGTTACAGAAAACAGGGACGGGTCGCTGACTGGAGTGGAGGCTGTGATAGACAAGGATCTGGCGGCGGAGCGACTGGCGGAAGACATAGAGGCTGATATCCTGCTTATTCTCACCGAAGTGGAAAAGGTCTGCCTGAACTTTGGCAAACCAGACCAGAAAACGCTGGACCGGATGACCGTCGCCGAGGCCATCGAATACGTGGACCAGGGACATTTCGCCCCGGGAAGCATGCTGCCAAAGGTAACGGCCGCCATATCCTTTGCCCGCACATTCCCCGGTAAAAGGGCGATTATCACGTCTCTGGCAAAAGCAGTAGACGCACTGGAAGGAAAAGCCGGAACAGTAGTAACGATGGCTCAGGAAACAGGTGGCAGCATACAGAAAATACAGCAATCAGCGTGCAGGTGGCAGCGCACAGAAAAGGCTTGTCATTCCGATACGATGCGTAAGCAGAGTGAGGAATCTCGTCTTTAGATGCGTACGGAGTTAGGAGTGAGGCGTGAGGAAGAGCAAAACCAACAACCAGCCCGAGATTCTTACCCTCCGCTTCGCTCGGGGCACGCCGTCACTTTGCCCGGAATGACACTGAAATCCATGGAACCGATGGCGGATTGCGGATGGCGGAAACAGAAGGAAACAGGCAGCAGGAAAGGCAAGGTCAAAGCGAGATTCTTACCCTGTCGCTTCGCTGGGGCACGCCGTCACTACGCTGACGCTCCGCTCAGAATGACAGGATTTTTCGGCCAACGAGATTCCGCCATCCGCCATCGTCTTCTTGCTCCTGCCCTTTCTGCCACCTGATCGCTGTTTGCTGTCAACTGCTTCTATGTACGCTGCCCGCTGCAAACTGCCTACAGTCCTACTTGCTTTTTACATTCTTTTGCTGTATCATTTGTTTGTCGGAGTAAAGAAGTTCTCCGGCGTCGGGCTTTCCGGTTGTTGTATAAGGCGACACAGGTAACTGAAAGTTCGGAAACCCGCAAAGAGCGCTTACGGGAAGCAACGCACAAAGCGTTGCAGGAAATGACAGAGAAAAGTAACTGAATGGGAGTTGGTAGTCTGGAAACGCAGGAAACAGCGTCAAACCGGAAAGCCCGACTCTGTAACAGACCAACCACGGGGCGGCGGATGCCGCCCTTTATCATGTTTCGGGAGCATTCAACGTGGAA
>CAZBLL010000103.1:0-6005 GCA_964492625.1 uncultured Synergistaceae bacterium | reverse complement strand
GGCCTTATTCATTCCATGATAGGCCCTGGTTTTTTTCTCCTCGTTCTGCCTTGAGACCCTGCCGAGGCCGTCCTCTACGGCAATATCCACGCCGGGAGCCATATCGGCCGAGAGTTCGCCTCTTGGGCCCTTGACCGATATTTTCCCCTCCGAGACGGAAAGAGAAACGCCGTCGGGCAGGGTTATGGGTTTTCTACCAATACGCGACATATGTTTCCCCCCCTACCAGATATAACAGACGACTTCTCCGCCCAGTCCCTTGGAGCGGGCCGCTCTGTCGCACATCATTCCTCCCGATGTCGACATGATAGCGGTTCCGAGCCCTTTCATAACGCTCGGCAGGTCGTCCTTTCGAACGTAGATTCTCCGTCCGGGTTTGCTGATCCTGCGCAGACCCTGGATAACGCGCTCCTTCTGCGGTCCATAATGCAGAAAGAGTCTCAGGGTTGCGTAGGGTTTCTTCTGGTCGTTGATAACCTTAAAATGCTTGATATAACCTTCGTCCTTGAGAATACGCGCTATCGCCACCTTGACCTTGCTAAGCGGCATATCAACGTTCTCCTGGTACACCATATTGGCATTCCTGATGCGCGTGAGCATATCCGCGATCGGATCAGTTACATACATCTGCCTGTCCTCCTTCACCGCATCCCGCGCTACCAGCTGGACTTGACGACTCCCGGGATCTTGCCTTCCCGGGCCAGCTTGCGGAAGCAGCACCGACACATCTGGAACTTTCTCATATAGGAATGGACACGGCCGCAGATAGGGCAGCGATTATATGCCCTGACCTTGAATTTCGGTGTTCTGCGCGCCTTTATCGCCATTGCTTTTCGGGACATTGGTCTCCCTCCCTACTGCCTGAACGGCATCCCGAGCTCACGGAGCAGGCTCAGGCCTTCCTCGTCGGATCCAGCTGAGGTGATGATCGAAATGTTCATTCCGCGGATCCTTGATACCTTGTCGTAATCGATCTCCGGGAAGATAAGCTGTTCCCTGAGGCCGAGATTGTAGTTTCCCCTACCGTCGAAACCCCTTGGCGAAACACCCTGAAAATCCTTGATGCGCGGAAGCGCCAGGGAAATAAGGCGATCGAGGAACTCCCACATCCTGGGACCTCTCAGAGTAACCGAGCAGCCCACAGGCATGCCTTCGCGGACCTTGAATCCCGCGACTGATCGTTTGGCTTTCTTTACCATCGGGCGCTGTCCCGTGATGGTCTGCATCTCGGATACCGCCGCATCCATATATTTGTAGTCCGTCTTGGCTTCGGAAACTCCCATGTTGACGACAACCTTGAGGACACGGGGTACCTCCATGGCGTTGCGGTATGCGAACTGTTTCTGCAGACGCCCCGCAATCTCGCTTTTGTATTTTTCCGACAAACGCGGTTTCATGGCTTCCGTCTCCTCCCCTCTACACCTTGTCGATGATCTCGCCGCATTTCTTGCAGACACGGACCTTGCGTCCGTCCTCAAGAAAGGCGCGACCAACCCTTGTGGCTGCGCCGCAGGCCGTGCACACGAGCTGAACCTTGCTTGCGTAGATGGGAGCCTCCTGCTTAACGATCCCGGCCTGGGGGCTCTTCTGGGAAGGGCGGACATGCTTGGTCGCCACGTTGACACCCTCGGCGACGATCATTCCTCTTTTGGGCATCAGGCGAAGTATCTTGCCTTCCTTGCCCTTGTCCTTCCCGGAGACCACCCTGATGCGGTCACCCTTCTGAATCCTGATCTTGCTCATTACCGAAGTCCTCCTACACAACTTCCGGAGCGAGGGAGACGATCCGCATAAAGCGTTTTTCCCTCAGCTCTCTGGCTACCGGGCCGAAAATTCGGGTTCCCCTGGGGTCGCCGTTGTTGTCGAGAATGACCGCAGCGTTATCGTCGAAACGGACATAGGAGCCGTCACGGCGCCTTACTTCCTTTTTTGTTCTGACGACAACCGCCTTGACCACTTCACCCTTGCCGACGTTGCTGTTGGGAATGGCTTCCTTTACGGATGCAACTACTATATCGCCTATGGAAGCCGTTCTCCTTCTGCTGCCGCCGAGCACCTGTATGCACATTACCTTTTTGGCGCCCGAATTATCGGCGACATTCATTACCGTACGAAGCTGAATCATCGCCTAGGCCTCCTCACCCGCAGCTCCGCCGAGCACGGGAGCCCTTTCTATGACTTCCACCAGGCGCCACCTCTTGTGCCTGCTCAGGGGACGGGTTTCCTCTATCCGCACCTTGTCGCCGATACGGCAGGTCTCCTCGTCGTCGTGCGCCATGAACTTTTTGCTCCGGAGAACCGGCTTGCCGTAGAGCGGGTGCTTGGCCATGCGGTCAACCTTGACGACTATAGTTCTTGACATCTTGTCGCTGACCACGATACCTACCCGCATCTTTTTCCTTTTATCTTCCATTGCCCGCTACCCCCTTACACAGGCCTTTTAAGGCCTATCTCCTTTTCCCGGACAACGGTCAGCACCCTGGCTATGGATTTCTTTACATCGCCTATGCGGTTCGTGTCGCCCAACTGACCAATTGCGTGCTGGAAACGGAGGTTGAACAGCTCTTCCTTGTGTTGCCTGTGCCTGTCATGAAGCTCTTCCAAGGACAAATCTCTCAGATCCCTGGCTTTCATTTCTATTCACCACCCATTCCATCCCGTGAAACGAGGCGGACCTTGATCGGCAGCTTGTGCGAAGCCGTTCTGAATGCCTGTTCCGCAATCTCGCGGGACACACCGGATATCTCGAACATGACGCGACCGCGTTTAACGCCGGCTACCCAGAATTCGGGATTACCTTTCCCCTTGCCCATTCGGGTTTCAAGAGGCTTCTTCGTAAAGGGCGTATCCGGGAATATCCTGATCCAGATCTTTCCGCCCTTTTTCATTTTTCTGGAGATAGCCACACGTGCGGCCTCTATCTGCCTGGCGGTGATCCATGCACACTCCAGGGCCTGAAGTCCGAACTCCCCGAAGGCTACATATTTGCCTCCCTTGGCGTATCCCTTGAGATCGCGCCGGTGAGGCTTGCGATATTTGACTCTTTTAGGCATCAACATGGGCTTCTACCTCCCCTCACCCTTGTCACGGGTTCCGGCGGGAGCTGGGCGTGAACCCATCCCCTTGTTGATCCATACCTTGACCCCGATGATTCCGTAAATAGTGCGGGCTTCGGCGAATCCGTAGTCGATATCGGAGCGCAGCGTGGAAAGGGGCAGACGGCCTTCGAGATACCACTCAGTGCGGGCAATCTCCGCCCCGCCCAGCCGACCGCTGCACTGGATCTTGATTCCCTCGCCGCCGGCTTTCATGGCCCGGAAAATAGACTGTTTCATGGCCCTCCGGAAACTTACCCTGCGCTCAAGCGCCGACGCGACACCTGCGGCCACGATCTGCGCCTCGACATCGGGATTCTTGATCTCCTGTACATTGATCATGACCTTGCCGCCTGTCATTTTCTGCAATTCCTCGCGGACACTCTGAATCTCCGATCCGCCTTTGCCTATGACGACACCAGGCCGGGCGGTCCAGATTGTAAAACGAACTACCTTGCCTATACGTTCTATCTCTATCCTGGAGATGCCCGCTCCGGACCAGCGCCGGGCGACCCATTCCCTCAACTTGATGTCCTCGTGCAGCTTTGCTGCGTAATCCCTGCCTCCGGCGTACCACTTCGATTCCCAGTCACGAATGACTCCGAGGCGGTATCCTACAGGGTGTACTTTCTGACCCACTGTCACCCCTCCTTACTGCTCGGCAACCACAACGGTTATATGGCTTGTGCGGTGCTTGTACCCGTGAGCCCTGCCCATGGATACAGGCCGAAAGCGCTTCATAGAAGATCCCTGATCCGCGTAGGCCTTCGCAACAACGAGTTTGTCGATATCCAACCCGTAATTATGCTCGGCGTTCGCGATGGCGCTGCGAAGCACTTTTTCGATGACGCGGGCCGCCTTCTTGGGTGTGAAGCGAAGGTCGAACAAAGCCTTTTCGACTTCTTTTCCCCGGATCAGCGCAAGCACCTGCCGGCTCTTGGTCGGAGAGATGCGTACCTGCCGGGCTACGGCTTTGGCTTCCATCAATTTCGCCTCCTATCGGACGCGGGAGGAACGTTCCTGACCCGCGTGCCCCCCGAATTTCCGTGTGGGGGCGAACTCCCCGAGTTTGTGCCCCACCATGTTCTCACTGATGTAAATCGGTATATGCGTCCTGCCGTTATGAACCGCGATAGTATGTCCGATCATATCCGGCACTATCGTGGAACTACGGGACCACGTCTTGATAACCCGCTTTTTGCCTTCGTCGTTCATGACCTCAATTCTACGCAGCAACTTGTGCTCGATAAAAGGTCCTTTTTTCGTGGAACGAGGCATAGTTGTTCCCCCTCCCCGTAACTACTTGTCGTAGCGCCGACGTACTATGAACCTGTCGGACGGCTTCCGTTTTCTGGTCCTGTATCCCTTGGCCGGGGTTCCCCAGGGGGAAACCGGGTGCTTGCGGGATTTGCTTCTTCCCTCTCCGCCGCCCATGGGATGATCCACCGGGTTCATCACCATGCCGCGAACCTTGGGTCTCCTGCCGGACCAACGGGTCTTGCCCGCCTTGCCCGTCGTGGTATTTTCGTGATCTTCGTTGCCCACCTGACCGACTGTCGCCATGCACTCCAGCAGGGCCAGTCTCTGCTCGCCGCTGGGCAGGCGAAGAAAGGCAGTCTTGCCCTCCTTGGCCATCAACTGCGCCGACGCGCCGGCAGCTCTCGCCATTACGGCTCCTCGTCCGGGTTCAAGTTCGATGTTGTGAATGAAAGTTCCCACGGGGATATCTTTCAGCTTCATGGCGTTCCCGGGGCGAATATCGGACCCTTTTCCAGCCGTAACGGTGTCGCCCACACCCAGTCCCACCGGCGCAAGAATGTATCTCTTTTCGCCGTCAAGATAATGGATAAGGGCTATGCGCGCCGAACGGTTCGGGTCGTACTCGATGGCCGCAACCTTGCCGGGCACATTCAGCTTGTCCCGTTTGAAATCGATTACGCGGTACAGCCTCTTGTGACCGCCGCCTCTGTGGCGCATCGTAATGCGCCCCCGGTTGTTACGCCCGCCGGATTTCTTGATAGACTTCACAAGGGCTTTTTCGGGACAGTCCTTGGTGACCTCTTCGAACGAGGACGCCGTCATGAAGCGACGACCAGCGGTATAGGGTTTGTATTTTTTTATAGCCATCTGCTTCTTCCCTCCACTAGGCGTTTGCGCCCTCGAAGAACTCTATGCGCTCGCCGGGCGCCAAAGATACTATGGCTTTTTTCCACGAGCGCGAGCGTCCGATAAAAACACCCATTCTCTTTGGTTTGGAGCGAACCGCTATCGTATGCACCTTGTCGACCTTGACCTTGAAAAGCGCCGTTACCGCTTTCCTGATCTGCACCTTGTTCGCCTTGGGGTTCACTTCAAAGGTGTATTTGTTGTGCTCCATCAGCCTGCTGCTTTTTTCGGTAATAACAGGCTTGATGATGATGTCCTGCGGAAAATTGCTCACTTTCCGTACACCTCCTCGATCCTGCCTGCCGCCTCGGGCGTCATGATAACGAATCCATGGTTTACAAGGTCGTACACGTTGATGCTGTCGACATGCAGAACCTTTGCTCCGGGAACGTTGCCAGCCGATCTGTAGACCGAAGGCATGCTCTCGTGAATCATTATCAGAGGCTTTCTGGTCGCGCTGGTCTTTTCGAGGAAGTTGACCATATCTCTTGTTTTCTGCGAATCGCTGTCTATGCCCTGCAGAATGAAGAGCCTTTCCTCGTTAACCTTCTGCGATAGCGCGCTACGTATCGCCAGGCCGCGCACCTGTTTATTGACCTTCTGGTGGTAATCCCTCGGTTTGGGACCATGGGTCACGCCGCCTCCTACCCATATAGGAGACCTGATGCTGCCGTGTCTGGCCCGGCCGGTGTGTTTCTGTCTCCACGGCTTCTTACCGCCGCCGCGGACTTCGCCCCGCGTCTT
>CAZBLL010000102.1:4056-6066 GCA_964492625.1 uncultured Synergistaceae bacterium | reverse complement strand
CTGAAACGTAAGGAGGAAGCGGACATGTCGGAACGGACCATAGGGGAACTGTGCGAGGAACTGACGAAAAAGAGAGAGGAAGCGCGCGCCGGGGGCGGAGCCAAAGCCGTCGACAAGCAGCACGAGCGCGGCAAGCTCACGGCGCGGGAGCGCATTGAGAAACTTTTCGACGAAGGCACATTCGTGGAAGTGGACGAATTCGTCGAGCACCGGTGCGTAAACTTCGGGATGGAAAAGAAGACATATCCCGGAGACGGCGTAGTAACCGGATACGGAACAGTGGACGGAAGGATAGTCTACGTTTTCAGCCAGGACTTCACCGTAATGGGCGGGTCGCTTGGTGAGATGCACGCCAAAAAGATATGCAAGGTCATGGACCTCGCCGTACAGAACGGAGCGCCCGTAATAGGTCTCAACGACAGCGGAGGCGCCAGGATCCAGGAAGCCGTCGACAGCCTCTCCGGCTACGGCAACATCTTCCTGCGCAACACCATAGCCAGCGGAGTAGTGCCGCAGCTGTCGGTTATCATGGGTCCAACCGCCGGAGGAGCAGTCTACAGTCCCGCGCTCACCGACTTCATCTTCATGGTCGACAAGATCGGCATCATGCACATCACAGGACCCGCGGTCATCAAGTCCGTAACCGGAGAAGACGTCACCAGCGAACAGATAGGCGGCGCCAGGGCGCACAACCAGATCTCCGGCAACGCTCACTTCTTTGCATCCACCGAAGACGAATGCATAGGCCAGATCAGGAAGCTTCTGAGCTACCTGCCCGCCAACAACATGGAGGAACCGCCCTTCATAGACATCGGAGACGACCCCTACAGGACAGATGAAACCCTCAGGGACATCGTGCCCACCAACCCCAACAAGGGATACAAAGTCCAGGACGTCATCGCCAAAATCGCAGACGGCGGTGAATTCTTCGAAGTGCAGCACATGTGGGCCAAGAACATGGTCACCGGCTTCGCCAGGCTCGGCGGCTACGTAATAGGGATCATCGCCAACCAGGCCGCCGTAATGGCCGGCTGCCTCGACATCGACGCGTCCGACAAGGCAAGCAGATTCATCAGATACTGCGACGCCTTCAACATTCCCATCGTCACCTTCGTCGACGTCCCCGGCTACCTGCCCGGCAAAGCCCAGGAACTCGGCGGAATCATCCGCCACGGCGCCAAGCTTCTTTACGCCTACAGCGAAGCCACGGTGCCGCTTATCACCGTCGTGCTCCGCAAGGCCTACGGAGGAGCCTACCTCGGCATGTGCAGCAAGGACCTCGGCGCAGACGTAGTACTCGCCTGGCCGCAGGCCGAAATAGCCGTAATGGGCGCAGAAGGCGCGGCCAACATCATCTTCCGCAGGGAGATAGAAGGCGCAGACGACCCGCAGGCCGAGCGCGCCAAAAAGATAGAAGAATACCGTGAAGCCTTCGCCACCCCCTACCAGGCCGCAAAGAGGGGCTTCGTCGACAGGGTAATCATGCCCGAAGAAACCAGGCGCGAGATATACCAGGCCCTCGTGCAGTGCGAAAGCAAGCACGAACTCAGGCCGCGCCGCAAACACGGCGTACTGCCGCACTAGCGGGGAGGGGGAAAGTCATGGAAACCCAGCTTTCCAGCATAGCCCAGCGGTTCGCCAACGGCACCGGAGGAGCGCTTGCGCTCGCCATGATAGCCTTTTCCGTCGTATTTCTCGTACTCGGCGGACTCACGCTCATCATATTGAGCGTGCGCTACATAGCCGAAAGCGTTGAAAAGGCCCTGGCCGCCAGGAAGCAGCCCGCGCCCGCGGCCAAAAAGTCCCAGGCGCCCGCGGCCGCAGCGCCCGCAGGCAAGGCCGAAGACGGAGTGATAGCCGCCGTCATAGCCGCAGCGGTCGCCGTGTCCGGAGGAGGAATGGTCACATCCGTACGTCCCTCAGTAGCCGCTCCCACGCAGAGAGCCGCCTCGTGGAAACTCGCCGGGCGGATGGATCTGCAGGTATAAAAGCAAAAAGACGATGGCGGAT
>CAZBLL010000102.1:0-3956 GCA_964492625.1 uncultured Synergistaceae bacterium | reverse complement strand
ACGATTCACGACTCACGAAAAAAGCCAAACCCAGGGAGGTAAAAGAGATCATGTCGAAAAAATACAAGATCACCGTAAACGGAACGTCCTACGACGTTGAAGTGGAAGACCTCGGGACAGGAGCCGCCGCTCCCGCGCCCGTAGCCGCGCCTGCGGCCGCAGCGCCGGCCGCAGCTCCCGCTCCTGCTCCAGCCGCAGCGCCTGCGCCATCGTCCGGAGGCGGCAGTGAAGTAGCCGCGCCCATGCCCGGCAAGGTGCTCAAGGTGGCCGTAAGCGTAGGCGCATCCGTTTCCGAAGGCGACCTGCTGCTTGTACTCGAAGCCATGAAGATGGAAAACGAGATCCAGGCGCACGCCGCCGGCGTCGTCAAGGAGATTCGTGTAAAAGACGGCGATCCCGTCAACAGCGGCGACGTGCTCGTCGTGCTCGGCTAGCCGGCCGGGCCCGCCCTTTTAGAGGGGAGGAAAGGACATGGCGCTTTACTTCAAAGCCCTGTCGACCATCCTGGCCCAGTCGGGATTCGCCGGGCTCACATGGGGTCACATCCTCATGCTATTCGTGGCCGCCGTACTCATGTACCTGGCCATAGCCAAGGGATTCGAGCCCCTGCTGCTTGTACCCATAGCCATGGGATGCATCCTGGTGAACCTGCCTCTTTCGGGCATCATGGACGAAGGCGGATTCCTGCGATACGTCTTCGTCGGCGCCGAGCACGAAATATACCCCGTGATCATCTTCATGGGCATAGGCGCGCTCACCGACTTCTCGCCGCTTTTGGCCAACCCCATAACGTTTCTTCTGGGAGCGGCCGCGCAGCTTGGCGTCTTCATAGCGCTCTTCGGGGCCATGATGCTCGGATTTTCCGTGCCCGAAGCCGCATCCATAGCCATCATAGGCGGGGCCGACGGACCTACGTCCATCTACCTCACCATGAAGCTCGCGCCGCAGATACTGGGCGCCGTAGCCGTAGCCGCATACAGCTACATGTCGCTGGTCCCGCTCATTCAGCCGCCCGTCATCAAGATGTTCACCACCAAAAAGGACAGGGCCATCCGCATGGACGCCCTGCGTCCCGTGAGCAAGCTCGAGAGGGTGCTCTTTCCGCTGGTCGTCACGGCGGCCGCAGGGCTCATACTGCCCGCCTCGGTGCCGCTGATAGGCATACTGATGTTCGGCAACCTGTTGCGTGAGTGCGGAGTCACCGAAAGGCTCAACCAGGCCGCGCAGAACGAAATACTCAACACCGTAACCATATTCCTGGCGCTGTCGGTGGGCGCCACCATGCAGGCCGAAACATTTCTCACCATGGCCACGCTCAAGATAATACTGCTGGGGCTAGTGGCGTTCATCTTCTCGACCGCCGGGGGAACATTGTTCGGACAGTTGATGAAGGTGCTGTCGGGCGGCAAGATAAACCCGATGATAGGGGCGGCGGGCGTATCGGCCGTACCTATGGCCGCGCGCGTAGTGCAGCGCGTAAGCGCTTCGGAGAACCCCACGAACTTTCTGCTCATGCACGCCATGGGACCCAACGTGGCGGGAGTCATAGGCACGGCCGTGGCGGCCGGCGCCATGCTTACGCTGCTGACGTCGTAACGGGTTGAAATCCGCACCATAACAAACCAACGTAGAGGGGGGCTGGCCGGATCGTCCCGAACCAGACATCCCGGTTCAGGGTATTCGGCGACGTTTATGGTAAAAAACCAGGAGGTCAGCGAACAATCTACCCAATCCAAAGGCAGACTTGTCGCTTTCGAACACCCGCTGATCCAGCACAAGATGGGAATTGTCAGAGACATCAACACCCCGGTAAAGGTTTTCAGGGAACTGGTGCAGGAAATTGCGGGACTAATGGTCTACGAGATCACCAGAAACCTGTCCCTGGAACCGGTTGAAGTTGAAACGCCCATTACAAGGACAACGGCCTACTCGCTTTCGGGTAAAAAAATGGCTATAATACCCATTTTGCGGGCCGGACTTGGAATGGTCGACGGAATTCTTCAACTGATTCCGAACGCAAAGGTAGGGCATGTGGGTCTCTACAGGGATCCGGAAACCCTCCAGCCGGTAGAGTATTATTGCAAACTTCCAGGCGATATAGAAGAAAGAGATATATTTATCGTTGACCCCATGCTTGCCACGGGCGGATCGGCGTCGGCCTCGATAGAAAGGGTAAAACTCCGTGGGGGCAGAAAGATATCGCTGGTGTGCCTGATTGCCGCACCGGAGGGAGTAGAAAAAGTGAGAAATGATCATCCCGAAATAGATATTTATACCGCTGCTATGGACAGCCATCTCAACGATCACGGATACATTGTTCCGGGCCTGGGCGACGCCGGAGACCGGCTGTTTGGAACCAGATAGCCCGGAGCCTGTTATCATGTTTTCTGCCTGGAGGCTCCGCGGTTGAAAAGCGCTCTTTTAGCTGGAATAGCATGTTTTTTGTGGTCCTTTCTGGTAACTCCTTTTTCCATGAAACTTTCCAGGGAGTTCCGGATAATGGATGAGCCGGGAGGACGAAAAATCCATCCGGAAAGCACACCCAGAGGAGCCGGTATCGTGCTGTGGCTGGGCTATATGATCGTTGCTCTCTTCTTTGGCGGTAATGAACCGGCTTTCAGGTTTACCGCCACGGGCGCAACGATCGTTTTCTTTGCCGGATACATTGACGACATGCACCCCCTTCCGTCCATCTGGAGGCTCTGTGTTCATGTGGCGGCGGCGTTGCTTGTCGTTGCGGTGACCGACCTTGGCATACCGATGCGACTGGTGCTATTGCTGTGGATCGCTGGATGCACCAACGCCTTCAACCTGATCGACGGACTTAACGGTTTGTCCATTTCTCTGGCGTCGGTAACAGCCGTTGCGGGTTTTGCAGCCACCGGTCGTATATGGTGGGTATTTCTTTTCTGCCTGGCCATGGGGGCGCTTTACTGGAATTATCCAAAAGCCAGGACGTTTCTGGGAGACGGCGGTAGCACGCTTCTCGGGTTCTTGGTCAGCGCGCAATTCGCGTTGAGCCTTCCCGGAGACTTGCAGGGGAACGTACCAGTAGTCCAATATCTGGTCGCTCTTGTCTGTCTGGGAGGAGTTCCAGTAGTGGATACGATTTATTCCATGTTCAGGAGGATACTCAGGGGAAAATCCCCCTTTTCTCCCGACAGGGGCCATATCCACCACCTTCTCCTCGAACGGGGGATGCCACAGAGTGCGATTCTGCTGATCCTTGTTTCGGCTCAGGCGCTTATGGCCGCAGTTGCACTGTTTATGCCGGGAAGCCCCTTCTACATGCCCTGAAGACGGAACCGGAGGTTGTTTGTCTTGAAAAGAATGTCTCTTTGCATGATTGTAGGAACACGGCCGGAAGCAATTAAAATGGCTCCTGTCATTCTGGCCGCAATGCATGACGCATCTTTTGAAACGCACGTGCTAGCTACGGGGCAGCATACGGATATGTTGCATCAGGCCCTCCGTTTTTTCGGATTGAAGGCCGATACCGATCTGTCCATAATGAAGGAAAACCAGACACTCGACTATATAACGGCTTCGGTCCTGGAACAAACAGGAAACGTGATGGATTCGCTTAACCCCGATATGATCCTTGTACACGGCGACACTACGACCACCATGGCGGCGTCTCTTGCCGGATTTTACCGAAAAATTCCGGTGGCTCACGTTGAAGCTGGACTTCGCAGCGGGTCCTTCTATCTGCCCTTCCCGGAAGAAATGAACAGAGTTCTAGCCGACCGCCTCTCTACTCTCTGGTTTCCGCCCACAGTGGCGGCTAGAGAGGCGCTCATTCGCGAAGGCGCGGACCCTGAAAGGATTGTTGTCACAGGTAATACGGTGATCGACGCGTTGATGTGGCCGGTGGAAAGGACTTCGCAGCCTGTGGAACCGGCTCTTCTGTCCATACCCGATTCAGCAAGAGTTGTTCTGGTAACGGCTCACAGACG
>CAZBLL010000101.1:0-6074 GCA_964492625.1 uncultured Synergistaceae bacterium | reverse complement strand
TTCCCAGCACAGGGATCTTTACAGGGTGGCGCTGAAACAGGGTGAGGCGCAGGCAGAGGTTTCCGGCCCGTTCCTTTACGGTGCGGTGTGGCGTTCGGATTACCCGGCCGTGGGTGATTTCGTTATGCTGGATCGGGAAGACAACGCGGGCGGCAACGCCATTATCCACAAAGTGCTTACCCGCAAAAGCGCCTTTGTACGAAAGGCTGCGGGGACGTCGAACGACGAGCAGGTGATCGCCGCCAATATCGATACGGTCTTTATCTGCATGTCGCTCAACGCCGACTTCAACCTGCGCCGGGTGGAACGTTACCTGGGCATAGCCTGGGACAGCGGAGCGGTCCCCGTGATAGTGCTTACCAAGGCCGATCTGTGCGAAAACCTGGAGGATAAACTGGCCGAGATCGAATCCGTAGCCTGCGGTGTGGACGTGCTGGTTACGTCCAGCCTTACCGATGACGGCTATGCTCCGGTGTGCAGCTACCTGGGCGAGGGTAAAACAATCGCCTTCATCGGGTCATCGGGGGTGGGCAAGTCGACCCTTATCAACCGCCTGCTGGACGGGGAGGTAATAAAGACGGCGGATATACGGGGAGACGACAGGGGCAGACACACCACCACCAGGCGCGAACTGTTCGTTGTCCCCGGCGGGGGCGTTGTTATAGATACGCCGGGCATGAGAGAACTGGGTATAGAAAGCGCCGACCTGGCCAGGGCCTTTGCCGATATAGACGAACTGGCCTCGGGGTGCAGGTTTGCCGACTGTACGCATACAGGCGAGCCGGGCTGCGCGGTGCAGCAGGCTGTTACGGAAGGACGGCTCCCGCAGAAAAGGCTGGCAAGTTACCTGAAACTGAAAAAGGAAGCCCGGTACGAGGGGCTTAACTCCAGGCAGCGTGAGAACCAGAAGATATCCGCCATGTTCGCGGAGGTGGGCGGAATAAAAAACGCCCGCAAGTTCGCCAAAGAAAAGAACAGGCAGAAACGGGGAAACTGACGAGAGAGAATTGCTTGTGACTATATTGTACCCGCAAAGGAAAAGCAGCAAAGGAGGGAGGCCCCTGGGGGCTTCCCTCCTTTGCTGTACAACTGAATGGTGCAGAGTGGTTGCTTGTCAGGCCCGGGGTGTTGCGTTCTGTTTCCTGATTTTGTAAAGACCCAGCGTAAAGAGCGCCACTCCGTGGAGTATGAAAAACCCCCAACTGATGGTCCCGTATCCTTTGGCTATCAGACCTATAAGGCCAAAGGACGCCACGCCGAGACCGACAAGCGCCATCAGGCCCCCAAGGAGACCTCGTTTCCCGGAAGTCAAGCCCGTTCCGCTCCGATCGATCATCCAGGAGTTGATGCGCTCATTGACAGCGTGAATGAACCCGGCTCCTGTTTCAACCATGGTTCCGAAGAGCACGACCATGAAGACGGGGAGCAGCCAGGGAGCTATTTCACCCAGAATGGTGTAGACGGGGACTTCGGCGTCAAGAATTCCGGGGTAAAATCCCAGAATAACAAGGTACAGGAAGAAGCCCGGGAGTATGGTTATGACGGCGGTCATTATTCCGGAAATGATCGCCTCTTTGCGGCTTTCGATGAAATTCAGTGCAAAGAGTATGGCCGGGAAAGTTCCAAGGTTGTAGAAGGCGTATTTAAAACCGCCCAGCAGCCAGCCTTCCTTTATCTCCCCGGAAGCGATGTTGGCTCCTATCTGCCCTCCGACCTGGGATAGTCCCACCAGCAGAAAGACGAAAAAGACAGCGTAAAGAAGATAGGACCACCACGACATTACTATCTCGATAACGTAACTTCCGAAATAGGTAAGCGTGGCGACGCCCGCGAGGAAAAAAGCCGCTCCAACCATAGGCGGCAAGCCGAATGATTGCATGAATATGCTTCCCGAGGTTGCTCCCACCACACCCAGTACGATAAGAAGCAGGACAACGTAGCACGCTTCATAGAGTACCCAGCCTGGCCCAAGCAGTTCCTTGAAAAAACTGCGGTAATCGTAAACCTTGAAAGTTCTGGCGAATTCGTAGCTGACGGCGAAAACCAGAGACCACAGGGTCGTGGTTACCAGAAGCATTCCCAGTATTCCGCCGATGCTTCCGTAATTGACGAAGTACTCCACCAGTTCCCGGCCTGTCCCGTATCCGCCCGCTATTACAACCGACTGTGAGATAAGGCCCGGAAGAATGAACTTCTTGTAAGACGATGACTGCATGATATTGCTGAAGAAACTCTTTTTTCTCTCTGACGCTGCTACCATGTCAAACAACACCTTTCGATCTGTTATTTCTCTCTCTCCAGCTCTGGCGTAAAGATGTGATTCTGCCTTTGATCACCCTCCTTTCAAAAAAAAGAGCCGGGACCCCTTTGATTGTGGGATCCCGGCTCTTTCCGGTTTCAGCGGCTGTGTACAGGTCAGCCGCGCCAGAAGGAGCTCCCCCAGGCGTAATAGCGAATAATAGCAAAAACAAAGTTGCCGGCGCTGTTACGGTTTGGCATGGGGGTACCTCCTTCAATAATATATGCATTATGAAAAATAATTGTTTCGGGGAGTCTATACTACCTCGGTAAAATTGTCAACACTTCTTATTGTTCAACGGCCGCCCTGAACTGTTTGACGAAAACCTCGTATTCTTCGGGTGCGGGCACGCGAAGTCTTACGCTTTCGGGTCCCAGGTTTTCGAAACATGTTCCCGGTTCGGTCCGTATTCCGTAATTCATGAAACGCTCGTACAGGTTTTCGCCTCCGTTTTTTGAGGACAGCAGGAAAATGGGAACATCCGGGTGAGTGGCTGACGCCGAGAGAAAAGGGACGATTTTAATCTCATCCATTAGTCTCCGTTTGACGGATCTTACGTTGTTCCGTGACTGGTTTACGAATCCCGAATCCACAAGAGATGCCGTCGCAATTTCGATGGAAATGCTGCTTACGGTGAAAGGTGGCGCCGTTTTCTGTATGAATCGGCAGGCTTCGGGGTCGCGAACTACTGCGTATCCGGTTCTGATGCCGGCGAGGCCTGGTCCCTTGGAAAAGGACCGCAGGACTATAAGGGCCTTGCTTTTCAAGGTGGCGGCCGATTCTTCGGGAAGCAGAAAATCGCCGTATGCTTCGTCAACAAGAAGAATAGAACCCTGCTTTTCGCAGGCTTCGGCTAGCATTGCCGTTTCGCCCAGAGTCGAAGCCTGCCCTGTGGGGTTGTGAGGTCTGTCAAGATATACGACGGATTCATTGCCTCTCATCGCGCTGATAATGTGCGGGATGCTGATTTTATAGTGGGGAGGCGAAAGGTTTACGGATGAATATGAGGCTCCTGAAAACTGGAAATGCATGGGCCCATCAGGGAACTGGGGAGTTATACCCAGCACCTTTGAATCAGTTGAGCAGAATGTTCGCGCTATGGTGACGATCAGCCCTATAGACCCTGTACCAAGGATGATCTCTTCCGGTTCAACCATTCGACGCCATGAATCGGATATGGCTTTCTTCAGTTTCAGGTCTCCGCGGGGGTATGCGGCGGTGTCTGGTTTTCCCCTGTTCCCGGGAATATCCGGAGAAGAGTCGGGTGGGCCCGATGGGTTGGTTCCAAGTGAGCAGTCGATGATTATCGGGCGGTTTTCGGTAGCGGTGGCGTATTCGGGAAACTCCTTTTCTCTGACAATGGCTGGCATGCACTCTTTCCATTTCATCTCGAACTCTCCCAAGACATAAGGTTGCATGCAATAATAACATGGACCGTACCATTTGCAATAGATAGTTACTGACATGAACGAGCTGCATATGTTTCCGCAGAGCCGCGCCGTTTGCCTTGCGCTTGCCGATTCTATAGAATGATCATGATGCAGCACTTGCCTTCTTTAGCAAGAGAGAAGCGAGCAAAGGGACCACACAGAGACGCCACGAAGAGGAGGAGCTTATGATGAAGAAAGTGCTGGTTGCGCTGGACGGCGGTACGCTGGGCAGGGAACTGGCGAGGTTCGCGTTCCGTTACGCGAAAAAGGAAAAAATGCGCCATATCGATTTTGTGCACGTGTATGAGGAACACCCGCTTACGGCTTTTCCCGGAATGCCGGTGCCGGTGGATTTTAACGACAGTTTCCGAAGCAACGTAAAGGCTGAGTTCGAGCAGATGCTCAAGGAAACGGCGGCCGAAAGCGGTTGCAGCGACCTGAACTACGGCTTTTCCATGCCCATCGGGTCACCCTACAACGAGGTGGTCAAGATAGCCGAACAGGACGAAGACTACCAGCTCATCATCGTGGGGCACAGAAGCGTGGAGGGTCTGGACCGTTTTCTCATAGGCAGCGTGGCGGCCAAGGTGGTTTCGCACGCGCCGTGCAACGTGCTTGTTTTCAGGCCCCGCAACGGTCCCGTAAAGCTTTAGCCCAAGGTCGGAAAAAACACCCTGTGGCCTACCGTTTATACTATGTGCAATGAGAGGTGAACGCCGTTGACCGGACCACGCCCGGGTTGGGACGCCTATTTTATGTCCATTGCGGCGGTGGTTTCCACAAGGAGCACCTGCCTTCGCAGAAAGGTGGGCGCAGTCATAGTGAAAGACCGCCGAATAATAAGTACTGGTTACAACGGGGCGCCCAGGGGCGTGCCTCATTGCTCCGAGACGGGTTGCCTGAGGGAGAAGCTGGGTATACCCTCGGGAGAACGCCACGAAATATGCCGCGGTTCGCACGCCGAGGTCAACGCCATAGCGCAGGCCGCCGCGGTGGGCGCATCCACTTCGGGAGGCGCTCTGTACTGCACGCATGAGCCGTGTTCATTTTGCACCAAGGCCGTTATAAACGCCGGGCTGGTAAAGATAGTGTTTGTGCTTCCGTACCCTGACGAACTGGCGCGCATGCTGCGAGACGAAGCGGGTATGGAAACCGTGCGTCTTGACGCGGATACGCTTCTGGCGGGGGCGCCGATACCGACTGACCTGTAAAAACATAGAGCAAAGAGGGTGGCGCGGTGGCCATTGACATAGGCGGCAGAAAACGTTCTTTCGATATGGAACTGGACGAACTGATAGGGCTGAAACCCGTCAAGGATGAACTGCGCAGGATAGAGGCGATGCTGTGGCTGAACCGCCACCGCAAACGCGAGGATATGGGAGCGCTGCACCTGCAGTCTTTCCACTTCTCGTTCAGCGGCAACCCGGGAACTGGCAAGACGACAGTCGCCAGGATGATAGGTGAAATATTCAGGCGTTACGGCATTATCCGGGTGGGAGACGTTGTGGAGGCCGACAGGGCCAAACTGATAGCCCCCACCCCGGGCGAAACCGAGAACAAGGCGCACAAACTGTTGCGCAGCGCCCTCGACGGCGTTCTGTTCGTGGACGAGGCTTATTCGTTGGTGGGCGCCGGCGACAGTTCGGACCCCGGCTGGCGCGCCATTGAAGTTATTCTCAAGGGAATGGAAGATTACCGGGACGCCCTCATAGTGGTGTTCGCGGGGTACCCCAAAGAAATGGACATGCTTTTTTCCAGCATTACGGGGCTTAAAAGCCGCGTCCCCTACCATCTGGAGTTTCCCGACTACACCCCCAGGGAACTGGTAGAGATAGCCCTTTTCATGGCTTCAAGAGAAAATCTGGATATTTCCGACGAGGCGGCGTCTCTGCTGATGCGGCATATGGAGGGTCGCATCGGCGCGCCCGACTTCAGCAACGCCCGCGAGGTTAGAAACATAATAGACCACGCAAAGACGGCAATGTCGTCGCGCCTGCGGGGCCGAAGAAAAGTGATCGGCTGGGACATGAAGGTCGTGACAAGCGTCGACATGGAAGAGGCCCTGGGCAAGGGGCAGGATGTGGCAGCTGCAATAGAGGAATCGAGGCGCGCCATGTACAGCGATCCCTCGGATCCCATAATGCGCCTGAGGCTGGCCGAAGCATACGCCGGGGCGGGTCTGTGGTCGGACGCGGTGACGACGCTTGAGCCCATGCAGGCGAGCCTTGGCCCGGAAGGCGCCGCGATGCTGGGCAGGGCGTTTTACGTAACGGGTGAATATCAAAAGGCAAAACCGATGCTGAGCAGGGCCGGAGAAATTCCGGACACACGGTTCTTTTACGGGC
>CAZBLL010000100.1:0-6114 GCA_964492625.1 uncultured Synergistaceae bacterium | reverse complement strand
CCCGACAGGGTGCCGCCCTTCTGCCATGTTCTTTCCTTCAGGCGCGGGAACAGTTCGTAGACCCAGTCCAGATCGCGCGCTATCCCGTCGGTGTCATTGCGGCTGTAGGAACCCAGCCTCAGGTTTTCCAGAACCGTCAGGTGAGGAAATATCCGGCGACCTTCAGGCGCCATGACGGCGCCCATGCGCACTATATCTTCCGCCGCCATTCCGCTGATATCGACGCCGTCGAAAACGACGGAACCCTTTGATTTTTTAACGAGCCCCGCCACGCTCCTCAGTGTTGTGCTCTTGCCCGCGCCGTTGGCGCCTATGAGCGTAACGATCTGCCCCCTGGGAACCTCGATGGAAAGGCCCTTCAGTGCGTGGATACCGCCGTAGTAGACGTGAAGATCCGAGATGCTAAGCATCCTTTACGGCCTCCTCTCCCAAATAGGCCTCAATGACCTTGGGGTCGGCCTGAATGACTTCCGGGGCCCCTTCGCAGATCGTAACCCCGTAATCGAGCACCCAGATATGTTCGCATATACCCATGACAACCTTCATGTCATGCTCTATCAGAAGAATGGTCAAATTAAATTTGTCCCGGATATCCTTGACGAACCGCATCAGGTCCTGCGTCTCGTGAGGATTCATGCCCGCCGCCGGTTCGTCCAGCAGCAGGAACGAGGGCTCCGTCGCCAGGGCGCGTGCTATTTCCAGCCTTCGCTGGGCGCCGTAGGGAAGGCTCGACGCCTTTTCACCCGCCAGCTTTTCGAGGCCTACCTCCTCGAGGAGGCCCATGGCCTTTTCCCTGACTTCACGCTCCTCCTTCCAGAAGGAAGGCAGACTGAACAGCGCGTGCCACCATGTAGTTTTCTGGCGCAGATGGGCCCCTATCATTACGTTCTGAAGAACAGTCTCGTTGCGGAAAAGGCGGATATTCTGAAACGTTCTGGCTATTCCCGCCGAACACACCTTGTAAGGGGACCAGCCGGTGATGTCCTGGCCGTTGAAGAGAACGACCCCCTCTGTTGGTTTGTAAAATCCCGTTATCATATTGAAGCAGGTCGTCTTTCCAGCGCCGTTCGGGCCGATGAGGCCTACTATCCTTCCTTCCTGTATCTGGATGGAAAACTTGTGGGCCGCGGTAAGGCCGCCGAAGCGCATTGTAAGATCCCGGGTTTCAAGAACCACTGCGCGTTCGCTCATCACGCTTCACCCCGTTTGCGGAACAGACCAAAAAGCCAGTCCCAGCTGAACTCGCGCATTCCCATGATGCCCTCTCGTTTGTACAGTATTATGAAAAGCAGCGACAGGGAGAAAACCACCATTCGCATGCCCGGAACCCCCGGTATTTCGAAATTCCCCAGAGTGAGCGGGTTTTCAACGAAACGAAGCCATTCGAGCAGCACAGTAATGACTATGCCTCCGAGAACGGTCCCGGTAATAGATCCCAGGCCGCCCGCCACCACTATCATCAGAACGTTGAATGTAAGGATGAAAAGGAACATCTTGGGATCAATGGTGGTCAGAAGGCTCGCCAGAAGTGCGCCTCCCACTCCGGCGAAAAACGAACCTATCGTAAAGGACGTGAGTTTGTACTTGAACGTATTTACGCCCATCGCCCTCGCGGCCACCTCATCGTCGCGTATGGACTTGAGGACATTTCCAAAGTTACTGTTCACCAGCCTGACTATGACGAAAAGGGTCACGAGACACCAACCGTAGTTCCACCACAGGTTCGAGAAGTCGGGTATGCCCTTGAAACCCAGGGCGCCGTTGGTGACGGGCTGCAGGTTATTGGCGAAAACCCGTATTATCTCGGCGAAACCCAGTGTGGCGATACCCAGGTAGTCTCCGCCCAGCCTGAGGACCGGCAATCCTATGATGACGCCGAAAAGCGCCGCCATAAGGCCTCCGGCGATAACAGCCACAACGAAGGGCGCCTGCATTACGGAAAAGGGCCACATGCAGGGATCCAGAATAAAGAGCATTTCCTTCTGCACCGGGGTCATTATCAGCAGTGAACATGTATATGCGCCTATGGCCATAAAGCCCGCGTGGCCAAGAGAGAAGAGCCCCGTGAAACCGTAGATAAGATTCAGGCTGAGCGCGAGAATGATGTTGACGGCTATAAGGTTCATTATCTGTATCTTGTATCCGTCAAGATGTCCGTTGGCCCAGAAGAGGAAAAGGCCCAGGACTCCCACAAGAACCGCGTTGAGCGTGTAGTTGCGTTTTCTTTTGGCGTCCATCACACTTTATCCTCCAGCTTCTCACCAAACAGCCCGGTTGGGCGTATGAGAAGAATGATGATCAGAAGAACGAATGCAAATGCGTCTCGGTAACCGGCAAGGCTTGGCATGAAGGCCACTATCATTATTTCCATGAAACCCAGTATCAGGCCGCCTATCACGGCGCCCTGTATCGATCCTATTCCTCCGAAAACTGCCGCTATAAAGGCCTTGAATCCCGGAATAACGCCCATTATGGGCTGAAGCTGCGGATAGCGCAGCGCCCACATGATGCCCGAAGCGGCGGCCAGAGCCGAACCCAGGCCAAACGTAATGGCGATAACCCTGTTGACCGGGACCCCCATGAGCCTGCTCGTTTCGATATCTTTCGAAATAGCGCGCATACCGAGCCCCGGCTTGGTCCTGTAGACGATGTAGAGCAGACCAAGCATGAGGACAAAAGAAAGGATGGGAACCACTATGGTAAGCGGGAGGATCCTGATCTTCCCGAACTGTATTATCGTAACTAGCCAGTCCGGCCTCTGCACCTCGCGGGGAATTGCCGAAAAAACAACGATAGCGAGGTTCTGAAGGAAGAACGAAACGCCGATGGAGCTTATAAGGGCCGATATCCTTGGTGCGTCTCTCAGCGGCCTGTAGGCGGCTCTGTCAACCAGGATTCCGGCGAAGGAAGTGACGATCACCGAGCCGATAACGGCTATGATCCACGGCAGGTGCAGGAGGGTGACGCCCCAGAAAACGAAATAGGCGCCCAGCATGAATATTTCACCGTGGGCGAAGTTGATAAGTCTCAATATGCCGTAAACCATCGTATAGCCTATAGCTATCAGGGCGTATAGGCTGCCCAGAGTAAGAGCGTTGAAAAAATGCTGAACAAACATCGCAAAGCTCATTTGAGCTCCCCCTTGCTGTCACATGAAACCGGGGGAGAAGCTTTCTCTCCCCCGGTCAAAACGCGTAAATCTCAGATACGAAACACAGACTCCCTAGAGCGCGGGCTCGACGGTGGCTATGTAGGTCTTTTTCCCGTCCTTGATCTGGACAACTCCCACGGGCTTTTCGGCGTCGTGGGTTTCGTTGATGGTCGTAGCGCCTGTAACGCCGTCGAAACCGACGGTGTCGGCCAGAGCCTGGGTGACGGCCTCAGGATCGGTCGTGCCGGCCCTTTTCATGGCGTCGATGAGCATAGCGTAGGAATCATACCCCAGAGCGGCGTTGACGTTCGGGTCCTGGTCCGGGTGGAGCTTTTTCCAGTTTTCGGTGAACTGCCTGGCCATGTCGCTCATGTCGGGCATCGAGGGATCGTAGGGGAACGTGGTGTGAACGAAACCCTCAACAGCGTCTCCGCCGATCTCAACGATCTTCGGGTTATCCATTGCGTCGCCGCCCATGATCTGGAAGTCGGCTCCAAGTTCCTGGGCCTGTTTCATGATGATGGCGCCCTCGGAGAAGTAGGCGGGGATGAAGAGCACGTCGGGCTCCTTGCTGATGATCTCCGTAAGCTGGGCCGTAAAGTCCTGGTCGCCGGAGTTGTACTTGAGGTTGGAAACTATCTCTCCTCCGAGACCCGTGAAGGACTTTTCGAAAAATCCGGCCAGGCCCACTGCATAGTCATTGGCTACGTCGATGAGCAGGGCGGCCTTGCTGGCGTCGAGATCGTTAAAGGCGTAAGTGGCGGCTGCTGCACCCTGGTACGGATCGATGAAGCACACACGGAAGATGTACTTCTTGCCCTGTGTTACCAGGGGATTGGTGCAGGATGTACCCACCATGGGGATACCGGACTTCTCCGCAACTTCTCCGCCAGCCATTGCGAGCGAGGAGCCGTAGGTTCCGATGACCGCAACCACGTTGTCTCTCTCGATCAGGCGTTTGACGGCGTTGGCCGACTCGACCTTGTCGGACTTGTTGTCGACGACAACCAGTTCAACCTTCCGGCCGAGCACTTCGGGAATTTCCTGATGAGCCATCTTGACACCGTCAAGCTCAAGCTGGCCTCCGAAAGCATTCTGCCCGGTAAGAGGAAGGAAAACGCCTATCTTGACAACTTCTCCCTCGGCGACTGGCTGTTCGGCCTCGGTCGCCTGCTCTTCCGGAGCTGGAGCTTCAGGAGCTTCCTGTCCACGGAAAGCCACAAAACCGATAACAACCACTGCTACAATTAACCCAAAAAGCAACCCCTTCTTCACCTGTGCTCACCTCCAAAAAATATACGATTGCGTAAGTAATTCTATACTAAAACCACATTACAAGGAATAGAGAAATCAATTGGAAAACTTTTTCATCCCCTGACAGCGACGGCGGGGAAACGTTCTTTTACCAATGCCGGGTCCGCGGCTAGGGAATCCGAAAGCGAGGGATCCAGTGTGAAACCTGGTCTGAAGCACTGTATTATCCAGTTGTTATCGTCGTCTATCCATTTTTGCACCCCGGCCAGTTCGTCCAGGGTCATAAGCTCCGGGACCCATGTTGTCCGAAACTCGCAACCCACACCCGACCTTCGCAAAATGCGCACGGACTCCATTATAGCCGACACGTCCACGTTAACTCCGGCCATTATGTCGTACAAATTCCACGGCGCTTTTATATCCATGGCCACGTACTCCAGCGTGTTGGCCTCCAGCAGTTCCCTGATCATGCCGGGGTTCGAACCGTTGGTGTCGAGCTTTACGTCAAGCCCCGTTTCAGTTTTCAGCCTCATGATAAAATCCACTAGACAAGGATATATGGTTGGCTCTCCACCGCTTACCACAACCCCGTCCAGAAAAGCGGCCCTCCTGGCGCAATCGGCCACCGCGGCGTCAACGTCGATCTCCGGGGCCTCGCCGTTCACCAGTTCTCCGTTATGACAGAAAGGGCACCTGAAATTGCAGCCCTCAACGAAAAAAACAGCCGCGACTCTTTCGGGCCAGTCCAGAAACGAGGTGCCGAGGTAGGCCCCCAGCGGAGGTAAAGACTTCATCTCAGGAAACGGCCGTTCTGGTTCTGTCCCGGAGCTCGGCCCTTTTGCCTGCGTTCCACGACGATATCTTTGTGAAATAGCCCGTTACCCGTGTTACTCCGTCGACGTCTTCGCTTCCGCACACCTTACACCTGTCGCCAAGGCCCCGCTCCATTCGGCCGCAGGCGTTGCAGACGGTAAACTCCGGGCTGAAAGCAATCTGCGCGCTTTCGGAAGATTCAAACACCTTTCCAACGAAGGACGCCAGGGCCTGCGGGTCCGGCCTGTGCTCGCCCATCCATACATGGGTTATCGCTCCTGCGTTGATCATGGGATGAAAGCGACCCTCTTCAAGGGCCTTGTCGACCGGGTCCATGCCGGCGTCGTAGGCAAAGTGCGTGCTGTTGGTGTAGTAGATCTCCATGGATTCCCTGTCGCCCTTTACATAACGCGCCGCCATATCGGGAAAGTGCTTCATGTCGAGCCTGGCCATACGGTAGGCTGTGCTTTCCGCAGGAGTCTGTTCCAGGACTATCTTGGCTCCGTACCTTTCGGAAAGTTCCTCGCACTTGAGCTGCATGTATCTGACTACGGCCAGCCCCAGGTCGAGCGATTCCCTGTTTTCGTGCATTCGACCTCCCGTCGCTGCGTGCATCATTTCGTCCAGGCCCAGTATTCCTATAAGGAAACTCGCCTTGTGCATGCGAAGATATGACTCTCCGTCGTGGTCTACGCACAGGAGCGCCAGCGGACCATCTTTGCCCTGGTCCAACACCCGCTGGAGGAAATTCTTTTTCTGCATATGAGCCTTTCCAGCCAGTTCCATCGCATTATCCAGCAGGTCGAACAGCATTTCCCGGTCGCCGCCGCTCCTGTAGGCGAGCCTCGGCAGGTTGACCGTAACGTTCTGAAGAGCGCTGTATCGCATCTTCCAGG
>CAZBLL010000099.1:0-6203 GCA_964492625.1 uncultured Synergistaceae bacterium | reverse complement strand
ACATAATCCCGGTCCGTTTCCTGAAACCTTTCGGGTGTAATGTCGGCCGCTCCGTACACTGCGAGGTACATCTGCATGCTCGACAAGGAACCAGCCGGATGCCCGCTACCCGCAGAGGCCGTCATCGTGACAGCCCAGGAGCCGCATGTCGCGGCCGCCCGCCTTAGAAAGGCGTCCTGTTCGGGTGTAAGTTCTTCCAGCGGGAAACCCCGCATGCAGTTTCTGTCGAATTCCATCGTTCATTCCCCTTCCGGCGGAGCATTGTAGACCTTTTTACAATTACAGGATTATACAGCCAACCACGGCGACTACACAAAAGGCGGCCCCGATCGGGGCCGCTTTTATCGAGTTGATATCTTTGAACAGGCTTCCTGCTAGCCGACTACTTCCTCTGCGGGAGTATAACTCATACCAAACGCATCTGCTACGCCTTTGTAGGTAACCTTGCCCTTGTACATATTGAGACCCTTGAGAATGGCCGGGTTCTCCTTGCAGGCTTTCTCCACGCCTTTGTCGGCGATCTGCTTGCCGTAGCGGATAGTGTAGTTGTTAAGGGAGAACGTTGAAGTCCTTGCAAAGGCGCCCGGCATGTTGGCGACGCAGTAATGCGTAACACCGTCGACAACGAAAACGGGATCGTCATGCGTTGTGGCGTGAGATGTCTCGCAGCATCCGCCCTGGTCGATGGCGACGTCAACAATTACCGACCCGGTCTTCATAACCTTGAGATGGCTCTTTTTGACGAGCTTGGGAGCCTTTGCTCCCGGAATCAGGACCGCGCCCACTACGATGTCCGCTTCCTTGATTGCATATTCGAGGGCCAGTGGGTCGCTGTATATGGGGAAAACGTTGGAGGGCATGATGGATTCAAGATACTCGAGCCGGTCGGGGTTTATGTCGAATATTGAGACCCTGGCGCCCAGGCCCGCGGCGACCTTGGCCGCGTTGGTTCCAACAACTCCGCCTCCGACAACAACGATATTGGCCGGTGCTACGCCCGGAACGCCCGTGGGAAGCAGACCCATTCCTCCGTTAGGAACGGCGAGGAAATAGGCGCCCATAAGGACGGACATCCGTCCCGCTACCTCGCTCATCGGTTTGAGCAAAGGCAGGGAACCGTTGGACTCTTCCACCGTTTCATAGGCCAGGGCGATGATCTTCTTGTCAAGGCAGGCTTTCGTCAGCTTTTCATCAGCGGCGAAATGGAAATAGGTGTAGATAAGCTGTTCATTTTTCATCAGATCGTATTCCTGGGGAAGGGGCTCCTTGACCTTGACGATCATATCGGAGGTGTCCCAGACCTGCTTGGCTGTGTCGAGGATCTTGGCGCCTGCGGCCTGGTACTCGCTGTCGGGGATATTGGAGCCGAGTCCAGCACCCTTTTCGATAAATACTTCGTGTCCAGCAACCACGTAGGTGTGAGCCGCCGCCGGGATCAGACCCACCCGATACTCATGGTTCTTTACTTCCTTGGGGCAACCGATCTTCATGGAACCTACCGCCTCCTCTTGTGATAACTGATAAAGATGCGTTTCGTTTCACAATATCGCCTGAACCGGTACATATTGTACCATAATTCGCAAGTTTTTGTATTCAGAACACTGTATACTCAAATTATAGATACACCTTTTCCACCCGTCTGGTGAAAAGATTGGGCACTTCGTAATTTATGGTTCCAAGCAGGGCCGCTATTTCCTCCGGCGATACGGTCTCGTCGCCCTGGGAGCCTACCAGGACCACTTCGTCTCCTACCCGGGCCCCGGGAATATGCGTGACGTCCACCATTGTCTGATCCATGCATATGCTCCCTACAAGAGGAGCTCTCACGCCCCTCACCAACACGTCCGCCTTCATGGAAAGCGGCCTCGGGTAACCGTCTGCGTACCCCACGGGAAGAACGGCGATCCGCTCGGCGCCCCTGGTCACATACCGCAATCCGTACCCCACTCCGCTACCGATGGGCAATTCTCTCAATGCGGCTATCCTTGTCGTTACCCGGAACGCGGGCTGTATATCAAATGGGCGCTTGCAGGCCTTCGAGGGCCACATGCCGTAAAGAATGAGTCCCGGTCGGGCGGCGTCAAGGTGCATCTCGGGACAGTTGACGAAAGCAGCGCTGTTGCAAGTATGCCGAAGCCTGACTTTGACGCCTTTTGATCTCAGTTCATCAAGCACTTCACAGAATCGTGAAAACTGCAACCTTGTATACTCCAGGTCTGCTTCGTCGGCCACGGCGAAATGCGTAAACAAGCCTTCCAGTTCCACACCGGGCAGTTCGGCTATGCGTGCTGCTTTTTCGGGTGCTTCGGAAGGCAGAAAGCCTATACGGCCCATTCCCGTATCCACTTTCACATGCACCCTTGCGGTTTTTCCCTGATCCACGGCCGCCCGGCTCATAGCCTCGGCGAATTCCCCGTCGGTACAGGCTGACTCGATATCCCGCGCAACGAATTCGGAGGCTGCGTCGCAGGGCGAGGGGCCAAGCACAAGCAGTGGGTCGGCCAGCCCGTTTTCCCTAAGCTCAACCGCTTCATCGGCCGTAGCCACTGCGAACCGCTGACATCCCGCTTTTGAAAGGACTTCGGTTACCTTGCCGACCCCATGGCCATATCCGTCGGCCTTGACAACGGCTATGGGCCTGCACGCCGGTCCCGCGAATTCCGCTATCTTTATGTAGTTTTCCCTGAGAGCTTCCGTCGATACTTCCATTTGAGTAGGGCGAAGGGACATGGAAATTCACCTCCCGGAAAAAGAGGGGGGCGGGATGTCCCCGTCCCCCCCCGAATTGTTCCCGACTCGCTGATTCTCCTACTTCAGTACTCCACTGCGCCGTTTTTCGTCGAAATCCTTGACGATCTTGCGCATCTCGTTGGAGAGCCACAGAAGGGCGATAAGGTTGGGTGCGGCCATAAGACCGTTCATTGTGTCGGACAGGTTCCAGATGTTTGCCAGGAACTGTCCGCCGCCTCCCCAGGCTCCTATAACAACTACCGCGATCCAGAGCACCTTGTAGACCGGGCTGATTTTGAGCCCGAAAATGTAGGTAGCCCCGGTTTCACCGTACCAGTACCAGCCCAGGATCGTAGAGAAGGCAAACATGGCCAATCCTGCGGAAAGCACCATTACGCCGGGCGTTCCCAGTACCGTCTGGAATGCGGTCAGGGTAAGCTGAGCGCCGGTGAGGTCGGGGCTTCCCGTAAGAGTCCCTGTTGTGAGTATGCCTATGCATGTTATCGAGCAGATGACGATGGTGTCCATGAACACCTCGAAGATGCCGTAAACGCCCTGGCGGGCGGGGTGATCGGTTATGGCTGTGGCGTGAACCATAGGCGCCGAGCCCAGACCTGCCTCATTGGAGAAGACGCCCCTTGCGACACCCTTGGTTAGAGCCATCTTGATGGACCAGCCCGCTATGGCGCCGGGCATTGCCATGGGATCATTGAATGCGTAGTAAACCGCGTTGGAAACAGCCTGCGGGATCATTTCGGCGTGCATGGCAATGACGGCAATACCGCCTATAACATAAAAGATCGCCATAAAAGGAACAAGGTAGGTAGTGACGTCGGAAATACGTTTCAGTCCGCCTATGATGACCAGACCGACCAATATGGCCATTACTATACCGGAAATATAGTGAGGAATGCCGAATCCGAGATTCAAAGCCTCGGCCGTGGAGTTGGCCTGTATGGCGTTACCGATTCCGAAGGCTGCGAAGGTGGCGAAAAAGGCAAAGAGCCAGGCAAGCCATTTCTGGCCGAGCGCTTTTTCCATAACATACATGGTGCCGCCGCGCCAGTTACCGGCTTCGTCTTTCTCACGGAACTTGACGGCAAGGGAAACCTCGGTCATCTTTGTTGTCATACCGAAGATCGCGGTTACCCACATCCAGAACAGGGCGCCGGGACCTCCAAGATGAAGCGCCGTAGCAGCTCCGGCTATGTTACCCGAGCCTATCGTGGAAGCGAGCGCCGTGGAAAGTGCGCCGAACGAAGAAATTGTCCCTTCTCCTTCGTGTTTCTTGCCGAGCTTCCCGAAGACCTCCTTGAACATGTAGCCGAAATACCTGACCTGAGGAAATCCGAGAATTATAGTAAGGTAGATACCCGTTCCGACAAGCAGCGCCAGCATCGGCGGACCCCAGACGATACCGTTGACGACTCCATTGAGCCTCATAAAGGCTTCCATGTCAGTCTATCCCTCCTTAATCTCTGCATTGCTCCTGACTTCTCCCAACAACACGAAACGCCGTATTCCGGTGTTCCCTTTTTTCACCCCCCCTGCTAGCATGAAATCTGTATTCAGTATACCATGGTAAAATAAAAAACTGAATAATCAGGCTTCAGACAAGCTACAGATAACCCTCCTCTTCGAGTATCCGTTTCGCATCTTCCAGCAACCGCGCGGGCGCCTTAACGACGGGTCCCGTACAGCCCATGGCCGATTCGGCGTAAATACCCTCTTTCCAGAGAGCCCTTACTGCCGCCTCTATTGAAAGAACATCCACTCCGTGCAGTTCTTCCCCTGTGGGTTCCTGGGGCGGCGGCGAAACGTTTTCTTCCTGGTGCGGTTTTGGGGAAATTTCAGCGATTACGTCTTCCAGCCCCGCTTCTCGGGCCTTTGCCAGTTCACCGGCAACCCTGCCCGGGAGATCACCCGCAACCATTTCGGCCGTAAATCTGAGCGCCCCTGCTATGACCGGGGCGCCCGACGCCCTTGAAATGATCGAAATGATCTTTCTCCAGTTTTCTCCCGTCGAGGGACCGTATCCCCAGCCGAGTGATTCGTACGAGCCGCCAGTGGTCCAGGACGAGAACAGTTTCATCATCACGTTGCCGGTAAGGGTATCCTGAACGCAGACATCCACGGCTCCTGCAAGCATGTCGTTACCCCGGAGCACGGCGCCTCCGTCCTTCCTGGTGCTCTCCCCGAACCTGATGTCGTACCCGTTGTCATTCAGCCGTTTCAGGGCCCTGAAGGCAAGCTGGGCGCCCTCTACGTTGAGAATTCCCACCGATGGGTCGTGATTTCCCGAAGCCATGGCTACGGCCTTGCCATATATAGCGTTTCTGACCATGGCCTCAAGACGCTCTGCGGCGCTTGCCCCGGTCGAGGAGGCAAGAAACATCGGTCTGCCCCTCCCCGGCGTGAGGACTCTTCCTATCGTGGTTACGCCCAGGGGGAAGGGATAATGGAGCGCCACCGCGCCGGCGACTGTACCCACGGCCAGCGCCCTGTCGAGCGCTTCCGCAATATCCGCTTCGCAGTCACCGGTTTCTATCCACTCCAGGTCGTCGAATCCATTGATCCTGGGGCCTATCATCACCACTTCCAGACCAGGGTCCCTGTTGGCGAGTCGTGCTCCCGCCGCCAGTTCTTCCGGGCCCAGTTCGCTTCCGGACGCCATGAGGCCCAGCTTTACGACAGGTCCTCCTTTTTCGGCGGCCGTGAGGATTTTCGACAGCTCTTCGCCGATCGTTTTTCCGAGATCGGTCATGAGATCACTTCCCGCGTTCTTCCAGGCGCCCCGCCATTTCACCGAGCACCTCCATAAGAACGTCGCGTACGTCTTCCCGTGTAAAGCCCGACACGGAATCCTCTGTTTTCTGCGGCGTCTCTATGATAAAAGAAGCGCCGTCAGAAAGGTTGGTAAGTCTGGCCAGAAACAGGCTCCCCTTGCCTATCACCATGGCGCGCTTCATGGAGCCGCTTTGTATGGCGTCGCACGCGTGGCCCACGAAAGGCGCTCCGGACGGAATGTGGCCCTGGGTGTGAGCAAAGCCGGGAACTCCCTTTTCCTTAACGAAATTCGCCATGTCCCCTTTTTCCATCTGCCCCTTCATGACGGCCAGGGCCGCTATCATCTTGGCGTTGGCGGCGGGAACGTCGCCAGCGCCCGCCGGCAACGTGATCTCGGGAATCTGCAACTCCGCTGCGAATTTGTCGACATCGCTGAAGGTGAGACCCAGTTTCTGCAGAGGGTCCCATACGAGAGCACTCGTAATCGCCTGGGGGGCGGCTCCATCTCCTACGGAATGCTTGCCCACTGCGTCGAGTCTCATTATTGGCGATTCGCCGTCCTCCGGTGCGAGCAGGACTGCAAAATTACCGAGACAATCCTCCAGAGCCGGCATGTCTTTTTTTACGTGATCCCGGCTGTTCATGTACAGTTTCGGGACCGCTCCTCCCGCCAGAACCGCCACATT
>CAZBLL010000098.1:0-6209 GCA_964492625.1 uncultured Synergistaceae bacterium | reverse complement strand
AAGGTTTTCCGAAAGCGGAAGGTGCTGCAGCTCATTGTTTTTTCAGGAAGACGATTCCGCCTGCACGAGAATGCCGCACTCGTCGAGATCCTACCGCTGTTTCGATTCCTCCACCGCCCATTGAGGCAGTTGTTCCGGGGGGTCGGGGAACTTGAAATTGGTTCCCGCCTCAAGCGTTTCCGGCATGGTCCTTTTCCCAGTCGGAGAGCGCCGCGTCGATCAGTTTATGGACGAGCTTTACCTCGCCGCCGGTCAGTTTGTGGCTCCTGTACCATATTTCGACTTCCTCGCGGTTGTTCAGAACTTCCTCCAGTTGAAGCCTGCCCGATCCGTCGTTCGGAAGGTTCTGCACAAGATCCACGACTTCCACATCCAGTGCGTCCGCAAGGCGTCTGAGCAGTTTCATGGACGGCAGTCGCCGGTTGCTTTCGAGCGCCTGTATGTATATACGGCTTACCTCGACCCTGTCAGCCAGGCTCTGTTGCGTGTAGTTTCTGGATTTTCGCAGCGTTTTCAGACGCATTCCAAGGCTCATTTTGTCACCTCCCGGGTTCAGGTTACAAATATTATACACACACAGATCTATGTTGACAACCGATTGCAAAAAAGGTTGTCTACATCATGCAGCCAGATCGTGCAGGTAAGCAGGTCGGCCGCTCCGCCGGGGCTTACGCCCAGTTCACTGAAAACGCGGTCGGCCTCATGCAGTGTTCGCATCGCGTCGCTGTCGAAGGGGGGTTCCAGATGCAGCAGCGGTTCCACCATGTCGGGGTAACTGTGTTTCCAGAACCCGTATCCCATACGTGCCGCTATGTTGGTGTCCTCACCGTGTTTCATCAGGCGGAACAGGCAAAAGAGAGCCGCGTCGTTGCGGGACGCCCCCGAACCAATTGCCTTTTCAAACGCCGGCAGCCCCCATTTGGCGACCGAGGGGAACCCCCGTTCCGCTTCACCTCGTATCCCTGTCATTTTGTGTTCCAGAAAGAGCCTTTCTCCCGCGCTAAGAGGTCTGTCGGGCCGGTTGGTCTCCAGCGGCTCCAGCTCTCTGGCGCAGCAGTGTTGAACGGCCATCGAGGCGTAACGGGCCGAGGTTTCGGTTCCGGGTCGTTCGCCATTGAATATGGCGTAGCCGGCTCCGTACAGCAGGAGCGAAAGGGCGAAGACGAGTCCCTTGTGGGTGTTTACTCCGCCGGTAGACGCGAACATTGCGGAGTCCATGCGCAGGCCTGTCTTTCTCAGAGGAGCCAGCGCGGCCGTGGGGTGAACTCCCGTCAGGCCCACCAGGGCCTGCTTTTCCCAGAACGGAGCCAGCGCCGAAGCGCTGATCAGAAATGTCAGGTGGTCCATGTCCCGATGCGAACCGGGACCCAGGCGGTCGACAAGGCCCGGTTTCGGCGCCGCGTGGACTTCCGCCAGACAGGCGTTGAGTGCAAGCATACCCATGACGCGGTCAATCGACATTCATATCCTCCCTTGACTCTGCGGTTGGGTGGGAGCATACTTGTTCGAAAAGGAAACGAACAAAACTAGGAGAGACTAACATGGCAACCCTTACCGCCAGGAACGAAGATTACCTGAAGACGATATACAAGTTGGAGAGCGAGCGCAAGGTGGTTCGCGTAAAAGATCTTGCCCAGGCCCTTGGTGTGAGGTCTCCCACCGTTGTCGGAAGCGTTTCAAGCCTCAAGGATTCCGGTCTTGTGGAGCAGGAACACTACGGCTACATAGCGCTTACCCCCGAGGGCGCGGCCCGGGCAAGGGAACTGGTGCAGCGCGAACGGCTTTTAAAAGATTTCTTTCATCGAATCCTGGATCTTGACGAAGAAGAGGCGGTCAGGAACGCATGCAGCATAGAGCACTACATTACGCCTCTTTGCCGGAAGAGGTTCGTGGAGTTCATACAGTTCCTTGAGATGTGCGAAAAAGGTATTCCCACCTGGCTGGAGCACTTTAAAACGTTTTTGACCACGGGAGAAAAACCTCCGTGCGATCACTGCAGCGCTTCATGTCCCGAAACCGCATCCGGAGAAAACGAACAATGAGCAGAAAAACAACATGCCTTGCGCTTGCGCTCCTGCTTCTTTCGGCAGGCCCGCTGTTGGCTGCGGCTCCGGTTCCAGGTGATTCCGAAGTGGACCGGCTGTTCTGGAGCAGACACTGGGATTCTCTCGAAAAGTATGCGGCCCCCCGAATGGACGACCTGTCGCCCCGGGAGCTGGCGGTGTACGCCAACGCCCTGTGGCTGCAGAGACAATACGGGAGGTCCCTGGAATACCTGATAGAGCTGGAGACGGAAATACCCCCGGAACTGAGACCCTATCTGGAAATGCTGGTCACGTTGGGATACGAGCGAACGGGCAGGCCTGTAAAAGCGGCGGAAAAGGCAAAAACACTGTGGGAGAGGAAAAACAGGTTTCTGGCCCCGTATGCGGCCTACGCCCTGGGAAGGCTCAGTCAGAACACGGGAGATTTCAGCGGCGCCCGCGAGTGGTATCTGAAAATGGCGGAATACGGCCGGGATTCCCGCCAGAGACGGCAGGCTCTGCAGGCCGTGCTGTCGCTGCCGTCGCCCCCCCTGGGCGACGCGCTGGGCCTGCTGAGGGAGTCGTCATTCGACAAAAGGGCCCTGGCCATATTGTCCGACGCGGGCGAAAAGTGTCCGCCGGACGGGTTCTTCTATCTGGGATACAACGCCTACTTCGACGGTGAATACGCCCAGGCCGCCGACTATCTGCAAAAAGTCAAAGAAACAAGCGCCCTCTTCGACAGGGCCTCCTATTTCAGGGGCAGGGCGCTGTACAGGACCGGAAACGCTTCCACCGCAGTGGGCTTGTGGAAGGACCTGGCCCTTTCCGATTCGCGATACGCTTCTTCTTCCGTAGCCTCGCTGCGAAGGGCGTCCATCGACGGAGACCGTGAAGCTTTCTTTGCGCTGGAGACGATAGCCGCGTCGGAAAGCCGTTCAGCGGCCGCAGCCCTGGCGGCGCTGGCCGAAACGGTCTCGCGCAGGCAGGGCGCCGAGAAAGCGCTTGAATACGAAGATCAACTGCTCGACAGATTTCCCGATACGCAACAGGCCGTAGATGTCCTGTGGGAGCGGGGTTGGGGCGAGTGGAGATCGGGAATCCCCGAAAAGGCCCTGGAAAGCTGGAACAGGGGGCTTCACGCTGGTTCCGGGTCGAGGCAGGAACCAAGGCTGCTGTACTGGATGTCGCGCGCCGCCGAAACAGCGGGAGAGAACATACTGGCCAGGGGGCTCGTCAGGCGGCTCGAAACACAGTATCCGCTGGATTACTATCGCGTGCTTGCGTCTCCCGGCTACAGGCCGGAGGTGTCACCGCACACACCCGAATATCTCTGTGGTTCCCCCGGGTTGCTGGAATCCTGGGGTTTCGTCGTATACGCCCGGCTTCAGTTGGCCGGTTCAACGGAAACGTCCGATATATTTCGGGCGGCCAGGCTGGCTCTGTGGATGGGCGACGCCAGAGGGGCTTACCTGGCGGCGTCTCTTCTGGCCCGCGACGCCACAAGGCTCGACCCGCTCCCGGGTCCCCTCCTGGAAGCGCTCTACCCTCTGGCGTGGGAAAGGGACGTGCGAGAAGCCGCTGGCCGGTTCGGGCTGGACCCTGTAGATATATGGTCCATCATGAGGCAGGAGAGCGGGTTCGAAGCCGAGGCCGCCAGCCCGGCCGGGGCCCTGGGGCTTATGCAACTTATGCCTCCGACGGCAAGGGAAAACGCCTCCATGCTGGATCTTAAACCGGGCGACGTTTTGAACCCGTCCAGAAACATTCTTCTGGGCGCGCACCATTTCATGAGGCTGGAGAAGATGTTCGACAGAAAGGAACTGGCATTCGCCGCCTATAACGCCGGGCAGGGTTCCGTGGGTCGCTGGCTCCCGATGCGGGGGCCGCTGGATGAATGGATAGAGGAAATACCCTACGACGAAACCTCAAATTACCTCAAGCGCGTTCTGGCCAACCGCGACGCCTACAGATTGACTCACCCGGGTCTCGCCGGTTCGGCTGCCGAAACGGCGGAAAAGACGGTTGAAAAAGACTAAAACAACGGAGTGATACCTGTGGATCAGTTGAACCCGGAAAACGAAGCGGTGCAAAAAGTACAGACATGGCTTAACGAAAGAAACTACGAAGGCTCTATCCTTTTCAGCAGCGAAACCATACGCACCGTAGACGACGCTTCCCGCGTAGTGGGTGTTCCTCCCCAGGAGATACTCAAATCGCTTGTGCTTCTGGCCGACGGTGAACCTGTGCTGGCGCTGATGTCGGGGCCCAACCGCATAGATCTCAAAAAAGTGAAGACCTTCCTGGGGGTCAGAAAGGTCTCCATGGCAAAACCCGAATGGGTTTTCGAATACTCGGGTTTCCGTGTTGGCGGAGTTCCTCCGGTGGGCTATATCAACAGGCCCGGGGCTTTGCTTGACAACGACCTGTTCCGGTTCGAAACCGTATGGGCCGCCGCTGGGAGCGACCACGCCTTTTTCCCCATATCACCCGACAGGCTGCTGGAGTTCACGGCCGGGGAAGCGGCTGATATCCGCAAAGGCTGATGTTATCTGCGTTCGGGAGCAATGGCGTCGAACCAGCCGTCGAACTCCCTGCGAAGGCGAAGCGACGCCAGGGGCGAGAACACCACCTCCAGGTTGTGGTCCGCCTCCGCGTTAAGAATGTGTCCGCTGAAAGCCCTGTGTGAGCGGTCGTTGAGCACGGCGTGCAGATGGGGGTACAGGGAGTTTTCCCTGTAGCTGATGTTTCCGCTCAGGCCTGTAAGCTCGAAAACGCCGTCCAGTTTTTCCTTGATATATTCGTTGCCGGTAAACCAGCCGAACGTTATGTTCCTGGCCATCCCAAGGCCGCCAACGATGACGGCCGAGTCTATGGCGTATTCGTCGCAGGCGGAAACCAGAGAGTCGTGCAGTTTTTCCCCGTCGCTCAGGCGCAGAAACCCGTAATCTCCGGAAACGGCGTATCTCATTCGTATTCCCCCTTCGATCGCAAGGATTTATCACTACATCGCTATTGTAGCACAGTGTAGAGCGCCGAAGGCCGCATCGCGTGTTTGTCGGCTGTGATACAATGCGGCAAGTCCTTCCATATCCTGCACGGAGGTGGCTGTATGTCGCCGCTTTATCTTTTTCTTACCGTCATGCTTGGAATATTTGCTGGCTTTGTAAATACTCTCGCGGGCGGCGGCAGCCTGCTGACACTGCCGTTTCTGGTGTTCCTGGGGCTTGATGCATCTGTGGCCAACGCCACAAACAGGGTTGCCATTCTTCTGCAAAACATAGTCGCCACATGGAGATTCAAAAAAGAAGGTGTGGTCGATCTAAAGGAGGCGGCGTGGCTTTCGGCGCCCGCCGCCGTGGGAGCCGTGGTCGGCACCCTTATCGCCGTGCAGATAGACGAAAAGCTGCTACAGCTTGCCATAGCCCTTTTAATCAGCGTTATGGCGGTTCTGCTGGTTACGCGCCCCTCCATGTGGGAATCCCACGAAGAAAAAAACATTCCGGTGTGGCTAAAGTGTCTTCTTTTCTTTGGAATAGGCGTATACGGGGGGTTCATACAGGCGGGCGTGGGTTTTCTGCTTATATGGGTCCTTGCGGGAGTTCTGGGCAAAGATCTGGTGAGGACCAACGGCCTCAAGGTGACCATCGTTCTGTTCTACACGGTTATCAGCCTCGGCCTTTTCATGTCGTATGGAATGGTCAACTATGGATACGGTCTGGCCCTGGCCGCAGGCAACATGACAGGCGCGGTTCTGGGGACCCGATTCGCAGTCGCCAGGGGTAACCGCTGGTTACGCTACATCCTCGCCGTTGTGGTGATACTGAGCGCACTCCGCATGCTTCTGCGCGCGCTTTGCTGACCGGGGCAGTCGCCCCGGTCTATTTGCCCGCAAGGTATTTTTGCAGCGCCTCGCCCTCGAGCCCCGCGCCCAGACCTACCGCCAGCCTGAGACGGGCCTGTTCGGGGCGAAGCCCCTTTCCGTCCAGGACGCCCAGTTCCATCAGGCGTCTCGCGCTACCCTCGAAACCGTAAATGCTGCTCGTGTGTCCCTTTCTGCATCGCGACGTTAAAACAACGGTTTTTCCCGCCTTCAGCAGGGGTTTGAGGTACTGTATCCATGTGGGGGGGATATTGCCCGCGCCGAAACCGGCCAGCACCAGTCCGTCCAGGTTTTTTATCCCC
>CAZBLL010000097.1:0-6223 GCA_964492625.1 uncultured Synergistaceae bacterium | reverse complement strand
CCGTCTGGATAACTGCGGCATCGTTGTGATCGACACATGGAGGTCGCAAGCCACACTGGCATGCTGGAACGATTCCAGCCACCTGCGCCTTTCTACCGGCATTGCGCCGGAAATGCTTCCCCTTCCATAGCGTTTTCCCTTCTATAGTGGCCAACAAAGCTTATCCATGGTATAAAATGGAGAAAACTCCCTGGAGGAAACTTCATGAGCGGTTCCCCGGTAATGGAGGAAAACCACAGACTGGACCCCGGAGTCGAAAAAAATCTCTGGATGTTGTGCGTGGATGGAAATGAAGACGCCAGGGAGAAGTTGATTCTTTCCTACAGGCCTCTTGTGTTCTGGATAGCGCGCAAGTTCAAGGTTGCTCCGGGACTGTACCAGGACCTGGTACAGGAGGGAATGCTTGCGCTGGTAAAGGCTGTAGACAGGTTCGAGCCCGAGAGAGACCTCCGGTTTGTTACCTATGGCTACTATCGTATCAGGGGCCAGATGACAAATTTCCTCCAGCGCGGCGAGGCGAAGGCGCCCATACCTCTTGATAACGATGAACTTGAATCCGTTGATCCTTTCGACGTAGACCGTACCGACTGGTTGCTGACGCTTATGGACGAAGTCGAAAGGCTACCGGCAAGGGAGTGCGATGTAGTCAAGGCTCTGGTTCTGGAAGGGGTAAGGGCCAGGGAGTATGCCGAAAAGCTGGGTGTGGATGTAAGCCACGTATATCGCATTCAGCGCAAGGCGATGGGAATGCTGCGCGAAATACTCACGTTCCCTGATGCAACTGAAAAGCCCTGAACCGTGATAATGATACATGCAGGGATAGTGTAAACCGCGGTTCGGGAGGTAAATGCGATGGAACGCAAACTGAAACGGGTTCAGCGATGGCTTGACCGGTGCGTCCAGGCCTGCAGGGGAGGCCGATGGAACGCCGCTTTGGCGGAGGTTGAGTGCGCCAGGGCCGAGCTGGAAACAGCAAGGGGATATCTCTGGGAAAAGACCCAGAGCGAGGGAAGCACGAGGAGCGTGGAAGGTTATATTCTAGCGCCGATAAGATCTCTCGCAATAGCCGTCATGGTGGTTATGGTAGCCGCCATTCCCATATCGACAGGTGGATACCGGCCGGTAGCCACCGACGCCGGCAGAGACCTTAAACTGGAATGGGTTACCCCTGACGAGCAAAGCGTTTTGCGTTCGCTTCGCACCAACCTCAGTGAAATGAACATGGCCCGCATCCCCGAAGCGGGTACAGTAACGAAAGAAGTGCTTTCCCCGGCCAAAAGCAATATCAGGCAGGAGAAACGGGTTTTTTCGAGTGAAACAGTCGAGACATCAACGGGGCCGGAAATCGCTCTTTCGCTTGACGAAGTGCTTACGTTGCTGGAAGTAGGCCAGCGGGCCCTCAGAAGCGAAGATTAAGATATCCGGTCTTCTTCGGCGGAACGCTGAAGAGAAAGAGTTACAACAGAGAACTGAAAGGGGTGCGGTACTGGTGAAGCGGTTTGCGGTCCTTGCAGGGGCTTTATTGATCGTTTTCGTTGCGGTGGGAGTTTCGCTTTCGGCCGTCCAGCCTATCGTTGTGGGAGTGGACGTTACAGGCAACCAGGAAGTTGTTTCGCAGCATATTCTGGGAGTTATAGGCACCAAATCAGGAGAACCTATCAACAGAGATCAGATTCAGATGGATATCGAAACCATCTACGGACTCGGTTTCTTTTCGCTTGTGGATGTTGAGGTTACCCAGCAGTCAGGCGGCGTTTTCGTGGAGTTTCAGGTTCAGGAGAACCCCGAGGTCAGGGAAATAGTCTTTACGGGCAATACCGTTTACACGAGCGATGAACTTATGGAACTGGTGTTTACACAGCCTGGTTCCATTTTCAATAACGTTTTTTTCAGGCACGACCTCCAGCGGATAAAGGAAAAATACGAAAAGGACGGATATGTCCTTGTAAGGATAGAAGATGTAGGTTTTAGCAATGGTGTTGTGACTGTAAAGATCATTGAACCGAAAGTCGGCGAAGTTATTATTCAGGGCAACACCAAGACGAAAACTTACGTTATTGAGAGACAGTTCAAACTCAAATCCGGCGACCTGTTCAATGCAACTGTATTGAGGCATTCACTCAACAAGCTTAATCAGCTGGGATATTTAGAAGACGTTAATGTCGGTTTTGAGCCAACTGATAAACCAGAGGTTGTTAATATTGTAGTTACTGTACAAGAGGGAAAATCAGCTCGTTTGGGGTTGTCTATTGGCCACGGCACAAGTAGTGGATGGTCCGGGGGCGCAAGCTACGAGGAGACCAACTACAAAGGATTGGGGCATAGGGCTACGATTGGTTTTGAAATTGGAGATAAGGAGCAATACTGGGTTTCTTACGAAGATCCATACATGGATCAAGCACATTCGCGGTGGAAAGCCGGAATATTCAAGCATACGTGGGAAGACTTAGAGGATAGTTCATTGACAACAGAATATAAAGAAGACAAGAAGGGAATCTATTATGGAACAGGAAGGAAGTTCATTAACGATTCTACGTTAAGCTGGTTTGTGAATCTAGATTTATATGATGTTAGTTACACTTTCGATACTGCACCTTCACCTGTGCCAGAAAAATTCTATTCAGGTCGTAACATGTCAATTACTGGAACTGTGACAAGGAACACCATGAATGAATATTTAAGTTTCCCGGAGGGCGAAGTCCAAAGTTTAAATGTTGAATATGGTATCTTCAGGCCAGATGATTCTTCAATTGGGGAAATGAATTATACCAAATATTGGTTGGAGACACGCTATTACTGGCCCCTTTACCGATTTTTT
Source organism: uncultured Synergistaceae bacterium (assembly GCA_964492625.1). Taxonomy (GTDB): domain Bacteria; phylum Synergistota; class Synergistia; order Synergistales; family Thermovirgaceae; genus CAZBLL01. The sequence goes on along the minus strand of CAZBLL010000097.1, from coordinate 3,405 downwards.
CAGAATTTGATAGATCGCGAGATTGGCACAGAAGATAACCCTGTCGTGTTTGCTACACGAATTCGCGTTGGTTTTTCAAGTGGGGAAATGCCATGGTCAGCGCAGTACTTTATAGGAGGCAGTACTACGCTTAGGGGATATAAAGACGATTATTTTTCTGGGAGCAAAATGGTTTTAGGAAATTTCGAATTACGGATTCCAATACAGGACTCTTTTTCTGTTGTTGGCTTTTATGATATAGGTATGGCCAGCGATGTTTCTGCGTTTTCTAACACAAAAAGTGGTTATGGATTAGGAGTTAGAGTGAAGACAGGAATAGGTGACATCAGGCTCGATTTTGCAAATGGAGAGGAAGAAAACCGAGCCCACTTCAGCTTTGGAGAGATGTTCTAGTTGGAGAGAAAAACGTCTGCTATTAATTATTGTATTAAAGGGGCCGCGGTCGTTTTACTGGCCGTGGCCCTTCTTTTTCCAGTACGAGCGTTTGCCGACGTATCCGTACACGGATTGCCTTCGTGGCTTGCGCCAACCGTGCAGCGATCGACCGAAGCTGTTTGGGGAAAGATAACCCGACAGTCGTCGACCGAAACGAAGCAAAAACTGTTAAGGCTTGTCTCAAAAAGGCTTTTCCCTGGTCTAGTGTTATCGGAGGTACTTGTCTCCGATAATGCGGCCGATTTGTTCTTCGACATAGCGGAACCACATCCTGAATGGCGGGTCAGGCTTGATACACCGGAAAAGAATATTTTCCTAAGGAATCTATTTATAAGAGATTCCTCGGGAGTTGAACAGCAGGTATCGGCGATGCTTTCAAATACAAGCACAAAGGTCCTTGAATGGTCGGGCCATGCTTTCGATAATCAACTTAAGGGTGTTATCTCCGGGGTGATCCCGGGCTGGACACCCATAGCAACATGGGAAACTGATGAATCGCCCGATAAAGATACATGCAGAATAAGTTTCTACCCTCAAGAACCGTTGTTACTGGCCTTTTCCCCAAAAATGGAATCCCGTACATTGCCTTTGATTCTCCAGACGGAGATACAGGAACAGACACTGGAGGTCACCGCGCCGTTTATCGGTTTGCCTCTTGCCTGGGTCGAAAAACACAAGATGGAGATCGAAATACACCTGAGTTCAGTTCTTGAAAAAAAATGGTCCGCACGCGAAGTTCAGGGTAAAGTTGAATTTGACATCAAACCCGACAAAATATCCCCTTTGAATGTTCGCGTCGAAAGCCCGCGTTACACTATCCGGGGATGGCTTGCGGCGCCGGTAGGCTCGGGTGAGAGGTATTCCGAAATGGGTATTCACATGGGCCGGAAATCAATGCCCTTCACGGGTTGGGAACTTGAGTGGTACGGCGAGTGGCTTTTGGCGGCCGACGATCTGGGCCTCGAAAGCCGTTGGGGCGCCAGGTGGTCCCCGGTAAAGAATATATGGACGGGATTCGAGGTCGCTTATCCGGGTTCGGAAAACTGGTGGCGGTTATGGATAGAAGAGCCTGTTCCGAACATATATGCCTGGATACGCTATCGCGAAGATGGAGAAAAAAACTGGGCCCTGGGTTGGAGATTCAGAGAGCATCTTTCCTGGGAACTGTACTATGACAGCCGTGACGAAGACGACCTTTGCCTCAGGTTGGTAGGTAACCTTTAATGGAAGTGATTAATATGACTAAATCACACTGGACGCTTGGCGAGTTGGCCAAAACACTGGGAGGAACGGTTCACGGGGACCCGGCAATCAGGATTCACGGGATTTGCAGCCCTGATGAACCTGAGCCTGGTTGCCTTGTTGTTATATGGAGTTCGGGGAAACAGGTAAGATTGTCTTCCGACATCCCTGCCGTAGGAGAAGCCACTCTTTTCAAGAAAACCAGTCTGGGGATAGAAGTCGACAATGCACGAGAGGCCCTAATAAAATTACTGGACATCCTTTTCCCGACAGAGCGCCCGACTCCCGGAATTCATCCCACCGCGCTCATTGGAGAGGAAACCAGGATTAACCCATCCGCATTCCTCGGGCCCCACGTTGTAGTGGGGTCGGGGAGCAACATGGGTGAAGGGGTTGTAATAGAAGCAAACGTATGTATTGGACACAACGTTCAAATTGCCGAAAATACGGTGGTGGAATCCGGCGTCGTTCTCAGGGACAGGACCGAAGTCGGTAAAAACTGCGTCATCCATTCAGGTGCGGTTCTGGGTTGCGACGGGTTCGGTTTCATACCCGACATGGAACACGGCCACAAAAAAATCCCCCAGGTTGGGCGCGTCGTCATTGGGAATAACGTTGAAATCGGCGCCTGCGTCACCATCGACAGGGCCACTATCGGTTCTACTGTAGTAGGTTCAGGCACCGTGATAGACGATCATGTGCACATAGGCCATAACGCCAAAATTGGTAAAAACTGCATTCTCATAGCCATGACGGGTATAGCCGGAAGCGCTGTTCTTGAGGACGGGGTTATTATGGCGGCCAGAAGCGGTGTGGCCGACCACGTTACTATAGGTAAGGGAGCGCAAGTGGCGGCCTACGGGGGGGCCACCAAAGATGTCTCTGCAGGAAAGGTTGTTTCCGGTTTTCCCGCCAGGGACCACATGGAGGAAATGAAAAAACAGGTATCCGTGGCCAAACTCCCGGCCCTTATCAAAGAACTCAGGGAACTGAAGAAAAAAGTTGCCTCGCTTTTGGAGAAACCCGAAAGTGGAATATAACCAGCTTTCGCGGAAATTGATTTGGGAAGGAACTGGCCTGCATACGGGAGAACACTGTACCGTAAGCGTGGAACACAATCCCCCCGGGGGCATTGCTTTTCGCTTTGGCCAGAAAACTTTCGGTATCCATGAAGCGGAAATCTCCGACACCCAGAGAGGTACTTCACTTTCCTTTCCCGGTGGCGGCGTCGTCCGTACCGTAGAACATTTACTGGGAGCCGTAACAGGTATGTGCCTCTGGAACGTTATCGTGGAAGTTAACGGTCCTGAAATTCCCGCCCTCGACGGTAGCGCCCTGGGTTTTGCAACAGAGCTCCGTGACTCAACGCTCCCAGTAAAAACTGATAATGTAACTCCGATCAAACTGGATTTCCCGATCATCGTTGAAGACAAAAAGACGGAAACCTTCGCTGCCGCGGTTCCTGCCGAAACATTTTCGTTATCCTATATCATAAGGTATAATGCTTCGGTGATAGGTTGTCAGGTTTTCGATTCTGCTATTACAGGCGACGTGTTTTTGCGGGAAATCGCGCCCGCCAGAACCTTTGCTCTTGCTTCCGAGGTTTCGGAACTTCTACGCACCGGCCTGGCCAGGGGTGGAAATATCGAGAATGCACTCGTTCTGCCTGATAAAGGATCCGGAGAACAACCTGAGCTTCGATTTCCCGACGTGCCTGTCAGGCACAAA
>CAZBLL010000096.1:0-6246 GCA_964492625.1 uncultured Synergistaceae bacterium | reverse complement strand
CACGTATGCCTTCGTTCTGTCCGTTGTCCTTCAATGCGGAACGCCCTCCTTTTGTGCTGGGGTTTCATTCCCCTCTTACGGTACCTGTTTTTTGAATGTCCTGAACTGCACTTCAATTCTTGCAGCTCACTGGAAACTTCGTGCAATAGGCACAATTATTGACCAGACCGACCTATAATGCAAGCATTTACGCAGAATTGCAAGACAACTTACTACAATAATAGGAGCACCTCTTAAACAAACCCCCGTACCCCAAAACGAAAGCCCCTTACGGCTAACCGCAGGGGCTTTATCATGTGGTTGTTTTCCTTATCTTTCCCTGTCTATACCACTATTTCGCGAAGCGGGGCAATGATCACACCGGCGGCTTCCAGGGCTCTGCGGATAAGCCGCGCGTTCTCTACGGCTTCGGGGGTGTCGCCGTGCAGACAGATAGACTGCGGCCTTAGAGCTACCGATGATCCGTCCTCCGCCGTTACGGCTCCCTCCGTAACCATCTTCACAACCCGGCGCGCCGCCTCTTCGGGGTCGTGAATAACAGATCCCGGTTTCGACCTTGGAACAAGTCGTCCGTTCGACTGGTAGGCCCTGTCGGCGAAAGCCTCGGCGGCGAACGGAACCCCCGCCTCGGCGGCTGCCTTTTCAAATTCCGAATTAGCCAGACCCATCAGTACAAGGTCTCCTCCTGCGTCCCTGACCGCCTCTGCGGCTCCCCGGGCAAGCGAAATATCCGAGGCGCACTGGTTGTAAAGCGCACCGTGCGGTTTGACATGCTGCAGCGCAAGCCCCCGAGCTCCGGCCACGGCCCGCAGCGCCCCTATCTGGTATAGACAATAGGCGTAGACTTCCTCCGGCTTTACGGCCATGTTCCGCCTGCCGAAACCCAGCAGATCGGCGTGACCGGGATGCGCTCCCACCGCCACGCCGTTCTCTATGGCCATCTCCACCGTGCGAAGCATTGCCTGGGGGTCTCCCGCGTGAAAGCCGCAGGCCACGTTGGCCGAACTGACGTGCTTCATAACGGCCGCATCGTCGCCTATGGTCCAGGCGCCGAAATGTTCTCCCAGGTCGCTGTTCAAATCAACCTTTAATGCCATTGCTGTCGCCTCGCTTTACTGTGTTTTTCTGTTACCGTTAATTCCGGGTGTCGATCCGTTCCCATTCAACGTCCCACTGGCGGCCTTCGACAGATATCTTCATCTTTCCCGAGGTAGGCTGGGATACGACCACAACGCTGCGCGACCTGTAATCGGCCGCGGCTATTCTTATGGTTTCGAGTTCCCGGAGTTTCTCCATAGAGGCGGCCATTGCCTCTTCCATGTCGACCTTGCGAAACCGCAGCGAGTTACCGGGCGTCATCTGAGCCAGAAGCGACAGGTCGGCTCCTGTGACGGTTGCGATTTTGGAATATCCTCCTGTGGTCTGGCGATCGGCCAGCATGATTATGGGCAGACCGTGACCGGGAACCTGAACGGCGCCGAACGGAATGGCGTCGGACAATATGTCGGCGCTTTCTACATGCTCTATAACTGGCCCTTCGAGACGGCACCCCATGCGGTCGGCCTCGGCGCCCAGCCTGTAGGTCGAACCATAGAAGGTATCCAGCCCCCCGGGCGTGAACATTGCTTCCTGGGGACCCGCCATGACCCTTATTTCAGCCTGCTCTACCGGAGACACTCCAGAGGGAATCACGAATCCCGGGGTTCTTTTCCACAGTATATAGGGCTCTCCCAGGGGAACAACGTCACCGGCCTTCAGGGCTCTTCCTTCAACACCCCCGAGTTTTCCCCGAAGGTATGTCGATCTGCTTCCCATGACCACGGGTACATCGACTCCCCCCGAAAGACATAGCCAGCATCTGGTTCCTCCGGCCACGGGTCGGAACCCCATAACGTCTCCACGCTTTACCATAAAAACGGTATTTACGGGAACTGTTTTTCCGTTGAGAATTGCGCCCAGGTCGGCGCCCGCAAGAATCACCGCTCTGTCCGACTGAAACTCAAGCTCCGGGCCCACAAGTGTTATCTCCAGCGCGGCGGCGGCCGGATCATTGCCCAGGGCCAGGTTCCCCGCCCTCAGGGCAAAGGTGTCCATGGCTCCGGCCACGGGCATTCCGATGGCCTGGTACCCCCACCGGCCCATGTCCTGGACCGTGGTCAGCAGCCCCGGCTTGCTTACCAGCAGGCTCACAGCGTCTCACCAGCTTTCAGAGCGCGATACCCCTCTTCGCTGACCGGAACAAACCGCAGCCGCATACCCGCGTTCACCAAAACGGCGGGGTCGCGCACAGGGTCGAACAGATCCAGCGGAGTGCGGCCAATCAGTCGCCATCCACCCGGGCTTTCTATGGGATATATGCCGGTCTGTTTACCGGCGATACCCACGCTTCCGGCCGGGATACGAACCCTGGGTTCCTCCAGGCGGGGCGTTTCAAGCGACTGGTCCATTCCACCCAGATAGCAGAACCCGGGGGTGAACCCCAGCATATAGACATAATACTCCGCGCCGCTGTGACGGCTGACAACCTCCCCGGCCGTGATGCCGGCCTTTTCGGCCACGGCTCCTAGATCGGGGCCGTATTCGCCACCGTAGCACACGGGTATCTCTACAAGTTCTCCTGTATCCTCAACATTCTGTTCCACGCGTTCCGGAAGGCAGCGGACCAGCGTATCCCGAACGATTCCCCTGTCGGCTTTTTCATCCACGTACACCGCCAGCGAGCGGTAGGTGGGGACGCTTTCTACCAGCCAGTCCGGATTCTCGGCCGAAAGACTCCTGCGGCACCTGTGGACCAGAGCATTGAGCTCCCTGTCTATTCCGTCGCCGAACTCCGCCACCAGGCAGGATTCACCCGACCATGTCAAACGAGGTTTTTCGTAAAGAATCACCCTTGTTATCCCTCCCGGCAGGCCCTAGCGCACCATCAGGCTGGGCAGAAAGAGAACGATGTCGGGAAATACAGTAAGCACCGCCGTAATTATCAGTAGCATGATGAAAAACGGCAACGAGGCCATCGCTATCTTGCCCATATCCTCACCCGTAAGACCGTTTATGACGAACAGGTTGAACCCAACCGGCGGCGTTATCTGAGCCACCTGGATCATGATAACAAGATATATTCCGTACCACACGGGGTCGAAACCAGCCATGCTTATCAGGGGAAGCGAAATGGGAAGGCTCATGACTATCATGGAGAAGCCGTCAAGCAAACAACCCATGAACAGGTACATCACCGACAGAATGACTATCAGCATGTAGGGAGAAACGCCCGCCTGGGCTATGGCTTCGGTAAGTTTTCTGGGGATTCCCAGATACCCCACCGCCACCGAAAGGAAAGCCGCCCCACAGACGATCCACATGATCATGCAGCTTGTCTTTACGCATCCCATAAGGGCTTCGCGGAAAACGTTCCAGGTAAGACTGCGTCCCAGCGCGGCGAAAAAGAGCGACCCGACTACGCCGACGGCCGCAGCTTCGGTAGGTGTGGCCCATCCGGCGTAGATGCTGCCGAGGACGACCCCAACCAGAATGACCACCGGGGCAAGCAGGGGTACTCCCCGCATCCTGTCGCCCCACGTGTACGAGGAAGCACTTTCGGGCGCCAGAGCCGGGTTGCGCATGCACCTGATTATGACATAGCCGCTGAACACCAGCGCGATGATCACACCGGGTATGAAACCCGCTATGAAAAGCTTGCCTATGCTGACATCGGCCATTATTCCGTACACCAGCATCATCATGCTGGGGGGAATCAGAAAACCAAGCGTTCCCGACCCGGCCAGGGACCCCAGGCTGAGTTTTCGGTCGTAGTCGCGTTTCTCGAACTCGGGAAGCGTTATCTTGCCCACTGTCGCCGTGGTGGCCGCAGAGGATCCGCTGACGGCAGCGAACAGGGCGCTTGCGAAGATGTTGACGTGAAGCAACCTTCCGGGAATGGCGTCCATCCAGGGCGCAAGGCCCTTGAAAAGGTTGTCGGAAATCTTGCTCCTGAACAGTATTTCACCCATGAATATAAACAGCGGGAGCGCCAGCATGGTAGAGCCGCTTGTATTGTTCCAGGCGATATTGGCCATGATCGTGGTGGCGGGAAGACCAGTAAAGATCATCAGCCCGGACAATCCCACCAGAAACAGCGACACGCCTATCCAGACGGTCCCTCCCAGCAGGAACACCAGAATGCCCACCAGAGTGACTGATACGGTCAGCAGGTCCATGATTCTTCTCCTCCGCTTCTATCGAAACCGGACGCGCATGGCTTCCGGTTATCTTCCAAGTTCACTTGATTCCTCTTCTTCCAGTACTTCGCCGGCCCTGAAGGCCGCGAGGGTCCTCATGAATTCGGATGCGAACTGAACCATCATGATGAAGGCGCCCACCGGCAGAAAGAACTGCGGTATCGCCAGAGGGGTCTCGGATATCTGCATCGATCGCGTGCCGCTGGCAAGGGTGTCCAGAAAGAATCGTCCCGTCACCCATGTAAGAAGCAACAGGAAAGCGAAACCAACTGCGAGGCATATCATTTCCAGCACCAGACGGGAACGGGCCTTAAGCACGTGATGAAGAAAGGTCATCCTGATGTGGCCCTTGTGGCGAAGAGTATAGCCCAGGGCCAAAAACGTAAGAGCCGCCATAAGGTAACCCGAATACTCTTCGGTAATGTACAGCGTACTGCTGAAAAAGGTCCTTACGACAATCTCTGCTGCAACAAGACAGACACCTGCGCAGATCATGGCGCCCGAAAGAACGCCGCCCACGTCGGAAAGCCTATCGCTCAGGCGGAGTAACCTGTCCATGGCGTTTCAACTCCTTATCCTCTTGGTCACCGCGGAGGGAGACCGCGCCTGCGGCCTCCCTTTGCACCGCGGTTCTGGCTGCTTGATTAAGTCGCCTTTTCTACTAGCGGCCTACTTCTTCGAGGAATTCGGCAACGATCTTCTTGCCGTCTTCGGGTGCAGTCTCCAGCCATTCCTGGCGGATAGGCTCGGTAACGCCGCTCAGTTCATCCATGAATTCTGCGGAAACCGGAACGCTGACGATGCCGTTCTCGTTGCAGAGGGCTTCTTTTTCCTTGTCGATCTTTGCGACCTTGTCCCACATCCGTGCTTCCATTTCCCTGCCGGCTTCTACAACGGCGGCCTGGGTGTCGGCGTCAAGCTTGTTGAAGGTGTCGAGATTGACCGTAACCAGGTCGGTAGCCATCGTAATGTCGATGCGCTCGAAATAGCCCAGAACTTCCCAGAACTTGCCGTCCACGCCTGTGGGGGTGGAAGTAAGAACCGAGTCGATAAGGCCGGTTGCCAGCGACGAGTAGACTTCGCTGAAGGGGAGCGGATAGGGGGTTGCGCCTACGGCCTTCATTACGAGAGCGCCGTTCTTGTCGTATGTGCGGGTCTTGAGTCCGGCCATATCGGCCACGGACTTGACTTCCTTCTGGGTCCAGATACCTGCTGCGGGCCACGGGGCTATGTAGAGGATCTTCTGGTTCCATTTCTCCTCGGCAACCTTGTCGAAGTAGGGGCGGCAGATATCGCTAAGAATTTTGCCCTCTTCGAATCCGCGAACCAGAAACGGAAGCGTGGGAATGGCAAAGAGGGGCTCGTCTCCGGCCACGCCGCTCGTGAGCATGTCGGACATCGGCACCAGGCCGTCCCTTACGGCTTTCAGCAGCTCGGGGCCCTTGTAGCCCAGAGCGCCGCCGGAATGCACGACGGTCTCAAGCTCGCCGCCGGTCTTTTCGTTCACGAGTTCGGCGAATTCATCAAGACCCTGGGTGTGATGGTTGTTCGGGGGCCAGACAGAGTTGGCGTCCCAGCGGGTCGCCGCAACTGCGCCGGAAGCCATGACTCCCGCCATGAGACAAAGAACCGTCAGAACAGCTAAAACCTTTCGCATACTTGTTCCACCTCCATAGATATTTCCCCTGCTGTCCGCCTTTTGCGGACATGGGGTTCCATAAAGGTAATAGCAAAGAACTTGCCGATTCTTAACATTGTCCGTAATCACTTGAAAACAGCGCTACCGGAGGCTTTTTCGGACCCTGCATAAAAAGCCGGCTTGTTTCATCCACGCTGGCGGCGTGCGGTATCCGAACATCCGTTCGGCTTCCGCACGTACTACATTCCCATCTCCGCACGGTGCCACCGTACGGTGCGCGCCGGAACACCCAGCCTGCGGCCCAGCGCCGCGGCGCTTTCGTTTTGAAGAACCGCCTCGCGTATGGCCAACCTGATCTGGGCCACCGAAATA
>CAZBLL010000095.1:0-6285 GCA_964492625.1 uncultured Synergistaceae bacterium | reverse complement strand
GGCTTCCATGCTCTACCTGGACTATTCACGAAAGGAAGGGGAATGGATCCCCAACAGATACGGCGGCAGGGAAAACCTGGAGGCCATAGAGTTTCTGCAGGAACTCAACCGCTCCGTCTACCGGGATTTTCCCGGGGTACAGACCATGGCGGAGGAATCAACCGCCTGGCCAATGGTGACAAGGCCCGTACATCTTGGGGGGCTGGGTTTCGGATTCAAATGGAACATGGGATGGATGCACGACACTCTCGACTATTTTTCGAAAGACCCCGTCTACCGCAAATTTGAGCAGGATAACCTGACATTCAGTATATGGTACGCCTTCTCCGAAAATTTCCTGCTGCCGCTGTCGCACGACGAAGTTGTCCACGGCAAGGGTTCACTTCTGGGCAAAATGCCGGGCGATGAATGGCGACGTTTCGCAAACCTGAGGCTGCTTCTGGCATATCAGTTCACCCACCCGGGGAAAAAACTGCTCTTCATGGGAGACGAGTTCGGCCAGAACCGGGAATGGGACCACGAAGCATCGCTTGACTGGCATCTTCTGAACGAACCTCTGCACGAGGGCGTTGCGCGGCTTGTCGGCGACCTGAACAGATTGTACCGAAACGAACCGGCACTCCACAGGGGAGACTGCGTTGCGGAGGGTTTCAGATGGGTGGACACCTCGGACAGCGACGCAAGCATCGTAAGCTATCTGCGGATGGACCCGGAATCGGAAGAACGCGTTCTGGTTGTCTGCAACCTTACACCGGCGCCCCGTTGCGATTACGACGTGGGCGTTCCGGGTGAGGGACTATGGAGGGAACTGCTGAACACCGACGCCGATATCTACGGCGGCAGCGGCCATGGCAACATGGGTGGATGCGAAACCCGCCCCGGGCAAAGCCACGGTTTCCCGTGGACTTTGTCGCTGACGCTGCCCCCGCTGGGGTTGGTGGTTCTTAAAGCCGATGGCCGATGACGGACTTCGGATAGCGGAAGAAACTTGTCATTCCGAAGCCTTTTGGCAGAAAGGCGAGGAATCTCGATGTTCAGCCAGGTGAAGAGTGAGAAGTCAGGAGTAAGGGTAAAATCAAAACCCAAACCATAAACTTTTTCCGCCATCGGCCATCCGCCATCGGTATTTTTGGTTATTAAGGAGCCCCGATCACATGGAACGATTCGTATGTATTCACGGCCATTTTTACCAGCCGCCCAGGGAAAATCCCTGGCTCGAGGCGGTAGAGGAAGAATCCTCGGCCCGCCCCTGGCATGACTGGAACGAACGCATTACCGAAGAGTGCTACGGCCCCAACGCGACGGCCCGGATACTGAACGACAAAGGCCTTATCACAGGCATCGTTAACAACTACTCCAGAATAAGCTTCAACGTGGGCCCTACGCTATTGTCGTGGATGGAACGAAAAGCCCCACGGATTTACCAGGCCATTCTGGAGGCGGACAGGCAGGCTCAAAAACGCTTTGGCGGGCACGGTTCCGCAATCGCCCAGGCCTACAGCCACATGATAATGCCCCTGGCCAGCCGCCGGGACAAAACAACACAGGTCCTGTGGGGGCTTGAAGATTTTTCTACACGATTCGGGCGCGGGGCCGAGGGCATGTGGCTTCCGGAAACGGCCGTGGATACGGAAACACTGGAGGTCCTGGCCGAAAACGGCGTGCGGTTCACCATTCTGGCTCCCCGCCAGGCGGCGGGCTGGCGAGAAACAGGTGGAACCTGGCGCGACGCAGCGGGCGAAACGATAGACACATCCACGCCCTACCGCTGCGTTCTGCCGTCGGGCCGCGAGATAGCCCTGTTTTTCTACAACGGCGCCATAGCACGCGATATTGCCTTTGGTGATCTTCTGGGCGACGGAACGCGCTTCGCAAAAGAGCTCCTGGGAGCTTTTCCTCCCGATGATGGAGCGCGCCGGCTGGTACACCTGGCGACCGACGGAGAAAGCTACGGCCACCATCACCGTTTCGGCGAGATGGCCCTTGCGTGGTGCCTTCGCACCATAGAGCAGACACCCGGCGCAGCGCTTACCGTCTACGGAGAATTCCTTGAACACAACCCCCCACAGCGCGAGGTGCGCATCGTTGAAAACAGTTCGTGGAGCTGCGCTCACGGCGTGGAGCGCTGGCGTGCGGACTGCGGCTGTAATACGGGAGCCAACCCTTCCTGGAAGCAGCAATGGAGAAAACCACTCCGGCAGGCTATGGACATGGTTCGCGACCGGCTGAGCCCGCTTTACGAGCGCGAGTCGGTTGATCTGCTGCTCGACCCATGGAAGGCGAGAGACGCATATATCGAGCTCGTTATGGACAGGTCCCTCGAAACAACCGAAACGTTCCTGCTGAAGCACTGCAAACGCTCGCTGGAACCGGAAGAAAGGGTAAAGGTTCTCCGGCTTCTGGAAATGCAGCGACACTGCATGCTTATGTACACCAGTTGCGGCTGGTTTTTCGACGACGTTTCGGGGATAGAGACAATACAGGTACTCCGCTACGCCTCCAGAGCCCTTCAACTTGCCGCCGAACTAAGCGGCGGTTCACCCGAAAGCGAATTCGTGGATATATTGGCGGGCGCCGTTTGCAACAGACCCGGCCTCGCAAACGGAGCGAAAGTTTACGAACGCTACGTGTCGCCCGCCAGGATAGACCTCTTCAGAGTCGCCGCTCATTACGCCGTTTTCCTGCTTTTCGAACGAGACCTTGAGCAGATAAATATCAACCGTTACGAGGTTAAAACGGAACGACTGGCTATAACGGAATCCACAGGCGCCAGGCTGGCCGTTGGAGCGGCGGAGTTCCGCTCCAACACGACCACCGAAACCAGACGCCTTGATTTCGCCTCATGCCTCACCGGAGACCACCATGTAGCCTGCGGGTTGAGAGAATCCATCTCCGAAGACGCCTTCAACGATATGGCGAGGGAGCTTGAGCAATCCCTGCGCGAAGAAAAGCAGCGATTCCCCGAAAAGGCGCTGGGCCCTTTTTTCGACAGACCTCTCTATACCCTGTCGAGCCTTTTCAAAGACGAACAGAGCCGCGTACTGAGGGAAATAATCGACGACGCCACTGAACCGTTTATGGCCGAATGCGGCAGGCTGTTCGTTTCGAGCGGTGAAATAATGGATTTTTTGAGCGAGGTGGAAACGCCGGTTCCGAAAGAACTGCACAGCGCCGTAGATCTGGCCATGGGCGAAGCGGTACAGCGCATTCTCAAAGACCCGCAAACGGACATGGAATCACTTGAGGAGATCGCCGAAGACGCCGCTCGCTGGAACATAAAGCTAGACGGCCCCATAACCCTGTTAGCCGGAGACAGAATAGCCCAAATACTCAAGGCCTCTCTGCGAGATCCATCGGACGACGAACCACTGGACGCGGCAGTCAGGATACTGGCCCTGGTCAAGGAAATGGGCGCCCGGCCCGAAATTCGTAACTGCCAGGACCTGGCGCTACAGATCAAAAAACGCGTCCGGGAGGAAACGCATCTTCCAGCCCGGACGCGCGAAAAACTTGCCCTGCTGCTTGAGGCGCTTGGTGTAAGCCCGGAGTAGGCTCCTACCAGCCTCCGCCGCCTCCACCGCCTCCGCCGCCTCCGGAAAACCCTCCTCCGCCCGAAAAACCGGACGAAGATCCGGGGCTCACGGAAGAAGAGGCGATGGCAGTAGCCAGGTCGCCGCTCAAGCCTGTGGCGAAACCGGCCATGGTCATGGTGTGCCAGGGACGTGCCCCGTCGTACCATGTGGGCTGATACTGAGCCTGTTTCAGAACGCTCTCGAAACGCGCCGCCCACTGCTTCTCTACCCCCAGGGCTATTGCCCACGGAAGCATCCGCTCGAACTGCTCCGGCGTGTCCTCGGGCATTTCCACCCGGGCCATTCGCCGTATGCGTTCCCTTTCGGCGGTTCCCAGGTACATGCGGAACCCTTCAAGCAGGTCCATTGTTTTGCGACCCGCAGGAGTGTAGTTTTTCATCAGTTTCCAGAAGATAACGTTGACGATTAGCGCCGCCACCAGAGCGAACGCCATGGGGAAAGAGCTCGCCGACCCCAGAAACCCTATTCCCGCCAGTTCGCCTCCGAGGAAGGGAACCGCCATGAACCCCAGGAGAAGGCCCCTGAAGAACTTGCCGGCCTTGCGCCTGGCCACGCCTTCCTTCAGCATCGACCACGCTCCGTAAACAAGCGAGGCCGTACCTATGGTCCATATCGTCACCCAGAGGGTGATGAAAAAGAACAGAACCGGTTCACCCGCGAAGAGGGCGAGAAAAAAGCCGCCGCCCGCAACCAGCACGAAAGACAGCAAAACGCCCAGAATCGACCACAGCAGGTTGCTGCGGAACCAGTCGCTCTTTTTCGAGGAAACCCAGTCTTTTATAATACCACGGGCATCGCCGAAAGCATCGTGGTTGGCCCTGTCAACGTCTACGTAGTCTCCCCATTTGAAAAGAGAACCCATGAAACCTCTTTCCTGCGGAGCAAGGTCGTCTTCGTTGTTCGTCTTATGAATGGTGTACTTGTTCTTTCGTCCCAGAAAACCGCTGCGCTCCTTTTCCTCTATCCACAGGTGACCCCGTACGCCAAGGTCTATGAGCGTCGCCGTGTAGACGTCTTCGCTGTATTTCTGGTTCAAAAGGAACGAACCCAAAGCCGGAGAAAGGCCTTCCGGGGGATAAAACAACGGAATGATCCTGCCCGGCCGGAGGTCCTTGCCGAACCTGAACCATACGATCATATAGTAGAGCAGAACTACGCACACGGCGGCGACAGGGATGACGCCCCCCCATTCACGCGCGAGTTCGGCCCGTTTCTGCCGTGCTATCAGGCGTTCTGAGGGGTGGACATATCCTTTGGGGAAGGCAACGGCCACCGTAAGGCCCTCCCCTGCACCCAGAGGGCGTGTCGTTTCGAACCAGGCCATGTTCCCCCGTGAAGCTCCTTCGGCGTATTGTTGCCTGGAACCCCGGGCTCCTGTATACCATGTAATATCATTTACCGGAGCACCCTCCGGCAGGGCTATTACAGCCGAAGCACGGTCTATGGGAAACGCCCATCCCGTACCCGTAACGTTCCAGTACACTTCGTCGTGATCGTCGAAAAACCCTATCTGTCCGTCGGTAAAATAAACAAGCGTATAGGTATGTTCTCCCATGGGAACATAGGTGTCGGGGTCGCCTATCTTGAGCCTTACTCCGTTGGACTGGCTGGACCTGCTCCATGGAACGGGAGCACCGTCGAGGAGCACTGTCTTTACGTCGAAGGTAACCTCCACGGGCCTGCCTTCAGGGTCCGTATATTTGGTGGGAAAGTCTCTGTATATGCCGTGGCGTATCTGTCTTCCTTCAACGTTGAACGTTATTTCCTCGCGCACCGCAAGGACGCCGTCATCTGCAACCTCGACGGAACTGTGAAACGACAGTATGCGTTCACCGGCGACGGCCGCTCCCGCGAACAGCAGGCATAATACAAGAGCCAGCGCGGGGTAGCGCAGTTTCCGGCCTGGCATAACACGTTCCACTTTCTAGAATTCCACCTTCGGGACGGCCCTCTCCGCCTCGGCCATCTCGAAGTAATCCCTCTTGGCGAACCCGAAAGGCCCCGCCAGAAGATTGTTGGGAAAAACCTGTATAGTGTTGTTGTAGTCCCTCACGGAGCCGTTGTAGTACCTTCGGGCCATCTGTATCTCGCTTTCGAGGCCATTAAGGTTCTTTTGCAGGTCAAGAAAATTCTCGTTGGCCCTGAGCTGGGGGTAGTTTTCGGCAACGGCGAAAAGACTCTTTAGAACACCGGAAAGCCCCTCCTCGGCTTTGGCGCGCTCCTGAACGTTTCCCGCACCCGCCGCAGCCGCTCTCAGTTCCGTTACCTTCGTGAACAGTTCCTTTTCGTGGCTGGCGTATCCCTTCACCGTCTCTACAAGGTTGCCCAGCAGGTCATAGCGTCGTTTCAACTGCACATCTATACCGCTCCAGCCCTCGTCGACCAGGTTCCTCATCCTTACCATTCTGTTGTAGACGGCGACAAGCATGAAGCCGAGAACCAGTACTACTACCAGAACAACAATCGCGGTAATCAAGGGTAACACCTCCCTGTTAATATATAGCCTTTCTCGTTATCGATATTATGGCGCATGAATAGCATAATCACAATCACTTCAAGTTCGGCCATAAATTCTGTTGACAAACGGACGAACCGGTCCTACAATGCTATTGATAATTGGTATCAATACCTGAGAGGTGATAGATCATGCCAAACTGGGATGGCAGCGGACCCCGGGGAGCGGGACCAGGAA
>CAZBLL010000094.1:0-6290 GCA_964492625.1 uncultured Synergistaceae bacterium | reverse complement strand
CGACTCACGATTTACGATTCACGATTCACGGCTCTAAGACAAGGAGGAAATTACATGCGGCGCAAGGACAAAGAGATAACCGACAGAAAACAGA
The DNA here is from genome assembly GCA_964492625.1 of uncultured Synergistaceae bacterium. Classification (GTDB taxonomy): domain Bacteria; phylum Synergistota; class Synergistia; order Synergistales; family Thermovirgaceae; genus CAZBLL01. The sequence goes on along the minus strand of CAZBLL010000094.1, from coordinate 6,196 downwards.
TAGAAGCCATAATGAAAAAGGCCACGGTGTTCAGGGTGGCCTTTATGGACGGCGACAAACCATACCTGGTCCCGCTATGCCCGGGATACGAGGACGGGGCGCTCTATTTTCACGGCTTCAACGGCGGCAAGAAACTGGAATGCCTTGAAAAGAACCCCGACGTGGCGTTCGAGTTCGACGAAGATACGCTTGTTGTGTCCGACGAGGACGCCTGCGAGTGGACTCTGCACTACCGCAGCGTGGCGGGAACGGGCAAAGCCGTGGTGCTGGAGGGAAGCGAAGAAAAGCGCAAAGGGCTCGACGTCATAGTACGCCAGTTCGCCGGGCGGACCATTCCGTTTCCGGATGAGGCTCTGGCTCGGGTGGCCGTGGTGCGTATAGATATCGACCACATCACGGGACGCCGTAACGGCTACACCGACTAGGAGCCGGCAGGAGAATGCTGTCTTCCGCCGTAGCCTGGCTGGTCGCCATTATCGGGCGTCTGGGATACACCGGCGTCGTCGCGCTGATGTTCCTGGAATCGTCCTTTTTTCCGTTTCCCAGCGAGGTGGTCGTTCCACCCGCGGGCTACCTGGCGGCCAGGGGCGAGATGAACCTTGCCCTGGTGATATGTGCGGGTATCGCCGGAAGCATACTGGGCGCGCTGTTCAATTACTGGATATCGCTTACCTTCGGCAGGCCCTTCTTCAGGCGTTGGGGGAAATATTTTTTTGTAAGCGAGAGGTCCCTTGAAAGGGCAGACGACTTTTTCGCCCGTCACGGCCATATCAGCACATTTATTGGAAGACTACTGCCGGGAATAAGGCAGTTGATATCGCTCCCCGCGGGCCTCGCCCGCATGAATATACCTCTTTTCCTTCTGTTTACTACCCTGGGTTCCGGAATATGGGTGGTTGTGCTGGCCTTCGTGGGATTCTGGGTAGGAAACAACGAGACGATGGTAAACCAGTATCTTCACCGCGCCACCCTTACCGCCGCCGCCGGCTGCGCGGTCCTGGCCCTGGGCTATGTTATGTGGCGACGCCGCAGGAGGTAATGCCTACCTCTGGTATTTCTGTTTGACAAAGTGTGTAATTTCAGATAACATGCATTATGGACCTGAATGCGCCTGAAAACGCAGCATCAGGTTACCTCGCTTTTTCCCTGTGTGGATTTGCTCCTTTTTCGCTCCATATCGTAGCCTAACCGCACATTTACGGCGGCTGGTGTTTCAGGGTTTGTTCTCCTTTCAGGCGTTTCCGGGTTTTGACCCTTACATCGCATGTTTTTTTGCCGGCAGGCGCCCCGGACAGGGGAGCACGACTGGCTAATTCTGTTTTTTGAGGTGGTTTTATGACAGAAACAACAGGCGGACAGCGCGTCGCCGGGGCCCTGGAGGCCTGCGGCGTTACAACTATCTTTGGTATTCCGGGCATTCACAACCTTGACATCTACGAAGCCCTTGCGACCAGTTCCATTCGCCATGTTACGGCGCGCCACGAGCAGGGCGCCGGTTTCATGGCCGACGGATACGCACGGTCCACGGGCGAAACAGGTGTGGCCATTGTGATATCAGGGCCGGGGCTGACCAACATCCTTACTCCCATGGCCCAGGCTTTGCACGACTCGGTCCCCATGCTGGTGATATCAAGCCAGATTCCTTCGTCTTTTCTGGGAAAGGGCGCGGGTTTTCTGCACGAGCTGAAAAACAGCACTATTATGGCCGGCTCCTGCGCAAAGCAAAGCCGTACCGTCAGCTCACCCCGCGAAATAGGGCCGGCAATAGAGGCGGGATTGCGGCTTGCCGCCGAAGGACGGCCGGGACCTGTTCATATCGAGATTCCGATGGATATCCTGGCCGCGGGCAGTTCGGGCGATATCCTTTCGAAGGAATTTCACGTAAGACCGTGGATTCCCGAAGCATCCGCCGAATCACTGGACAGAGCCGCCACCCTTTTGAGCAGGGCCGAAAACCCGCTGATACTGGCTGGCGGAGGAGCGAGAAACGCCGGACCGCAACTGCTTGCGCTTTCGGAAAAACTGGCGGCGCCGGTACTGGAATCGTGCGCCGGAAAGGGCGTTGTGGACGAAAATCACCCGCTCTGCCTGGGAGCCAGATCCCATTTCGACCCTGTAAGGAAACGTATGGCGGAATCCGACGTGATTCTGGCGGTGGGCACCGAGCTGTCCCCGACCGACCTCTGGGAACAACCCTTCCCCGTTGGAGGAACGCTGATCCAGGTGGACCTGGACCCCGCCAATTTCGACCGTAACGGGACCGCCGACCTGGGCTTGAGGGGCGACGCGGCGACAACTGCTGACGCTCTCCTGAACAGACTGACGGGCCCGGACAAACATACTGAACAAACGGAACGTGAGGTAGCCGGGCTTGTTTCGGCCTGCCTTAGAGACCTGGACGCACTGACAGGCATGGGCGAAGACCTGCCCCGGATGCTGGAACTCGTTAAAAGCATACGACAGGCGCTCCCGGAAGACGGAACGCTTATAGCCGACATGACGGGGCCGGCCTACGTGGCCATAAGCGAATACCCGGCCAGAAGACCGGGTACGTTTCTGCACCCCGTGGGTTTCGGCACGCTGGGGCTTGCGCCCCCGGCCGGAATAGGCGCGCAAATCGCCGATCCGCAAAAACCTTTCTGCGTGCTGTCGGGCGACGGCGGGTTTCAGTTTACACTGCCGGAACTTGCGGTGGCGGTTCAGGAAAAAGTATCGCTTCCCGTGGTGATATGGAACGACGGCGGCTTTGGAGAGATCCGGCGCAATGAGACCGCACGGAATTTCAGCAGACTGATAGCCGTAGACAACACCCCGCCCGATATGGAGATGCTGGCCGCCGCCTACGGCGCCGGGTTTTTACGGCCGGCCAACGGCGACGAGCTGGTCGAGGCCGTAGTCGGAGCTCTCAAGGCGGAGGGACCGACCCTTATAGAGTTCGGACCCGCAAGGGGGTCCCGTTGATGAAGATACCGGGGCTCCGCAAGGCGGTGCTGGGAATGGAGCCTTACGTTCCCGGCAAAACTATAGAAGAAGTTCGCAGGGATCTGGGTCTGGAAAAAATAGTAAAACTGGGGTCCAACGAAAACCCCTACGGACCGTTCCCCAACGCCCTGGAGGCCATGCGTCGCGAGCTGGCCAACGTGAACCGTTATCCCGACATAGCCTTCGAAGAGATAAAGGGCCTTATATCGGACCGGCTTGGACTGAAACCTGAAAACATAGCCATTTCCCACGGGGCCGAGGGCATGCTGCAGGCTATGGTTAAATGTTTTCTGGAACCGGGCGACGAGGTTCTTCTTCCCTCGGCGACCTACGGCCTGTACCGGGAGATATCCAAACTGATGGGAGCAACCATTACCCCGGTCCCGATGCGCGATTTTGCGGTGGACATAGACTCCATGTGCAGGGCCGCAACCCGGAAGACCAGGCTGGTGTGGCTGTGCAACCCAAACAATCCCACCGGGACCATGATGAAACCCGGGGCCCTGGAACAATTGCTGGAGGCGATGCCGGAAACGGCCTGGGTGGTTCTGGACGAAGCATACGCGGAGTTCGCGGACCCGGCCGCACTGCCGGACAGGGCAAAACTGATCCGCGAAGGCGCCAATCTGGTTGCTGTAAGGACCTTTTCCAAGGCCTGGGGACTGGCGGGGGTGAGGCTGGGCTACGGAGCGGCGAGGCCCGAGATGATAACGGCCATAAACACGGTGAGCGAGCCGTTCAACGCAAACCGTGTGGGCATTGCCGGAGGCATAGCCACGCTTACGAAAGACCTGCCCGAGGCAGAAAAGGCTGTTTGCAGCATTATCACCGACAGAAACAGGATGGAAAGATCACTTGCCGAAATGGGCTGCACGGTGGTTCCGTCGAACACGAATTTCGTCTTTTTCGAAACGCCATATCCCTGTGTCAAGCTTTCGGAGAAGTTGCTGAACAGGGGGGTCATCGTCCGCTCCTGCGACATCTGGGGTTACGACAGGGCTGTCAGGGTCACCGTGGGAACAGAGATGGAAACGGACTTTTTCCTGGAAACCCTCGGCGACACCCTGAAGGAACTGAAAGGAGCATGATCATGGATACACCGGAAGGTAGAGCAGAGACGGGGGGCGATAACCTTGGTTCTGTTTGAGGACGTAAGAAAGGTCTACGAAGACGGCACCGTGGCCGTCGACAAACTGAACCTGGAGATATCCAGAGGCGAGATCGCCGTTCTCATTGGACCCAGCGGCTGCGGCAAAACCACATCACTGAAGATGGTGAACCGGCTGGAATCGATGTCGGGAGGAACCATCACCGTCAACGGCCGGAACATCAACGACGTGGACCCGGTGAAACTGCGCCGCGACATAGGTTACGTGGTACAGGAAATAGCACTGATGCCCCACATGTCGGTTGCGGAAAACATTGGCACGGTTCCGCGCCTGATGGGATGGAACCGCAAGCGCATCAAAAAACGTGTAGACGAACTGCTTTCACTGGCCAAGATGGAACCCGAGAAATACCGCTACCGCCTGCCCGATCAACTGAGCGGCGGCCAGAAACAGCGAATAGGCGTGCTGAGGGCGCTGGCGGCCGACCCGGAGCTTATCCTGATGGACGAGCCATTCGGAGCGCTCGACCCGATAAGCCGCGAGAACCTGCAGAACGAGCTGCTTGAACTGCAGAAAGTAGTAAAAAAGACGATCGTTTTCGTAACCCACGACATGGACGAGGCGCTTAGAATGGCCGACAAGGTCGTTATCATGCGCCGGGGCCGGGTTGCGCAGGCCGGCTCCCCGGACGAGATACAGGAACATCCCAACAGCGACTTTGTGCGCAACTTCATAGGCGAGGACAGGCTGGCGCAGATATCGCCCGATTCTCCCGTAGAGGTGCTGATGCAGGAACCCCTGATACGGGTTAAACCCGACGTGTCGGCGGCCGACGTTCTGGATATGATGGAGGACGAGGACTGCGAAACCGCCCAGGTGGTCGACGGCGACGGCCGATGGAAGGGCATGGCGCTGCTGGGCAAACTGAAACGCGCCGCAAAAACGAACGGAGTGGCCACGGACGGCGTTAAGGTGGACCGCAAGCTGTTCATCGAGGAAGCCAACATACGCGACGCGGCGGAAATGCTGGCCGACATGGACCTTCCCATTCCCGTGGTTGACGAACACTCGGAGTTTCTGGGAATCGTCACCCCGGGCGGCATGGCGAGACTCACCATCAACAGGCTGACCCGGAAAACGAAGGGAGGGAATGCCTGATGTTTACTCAGGAACCGTTTCTGGATCTGTTCTTCGCGTACGTGATGCGTTACTGGCCCAGAATCCTGAAACTCACCTGGCAGCACATAACCATATCCTCCATAGCGCTTTCCCTGACGCTGGCGCTGTGCATTCCGCTGGGCATCTACCTTACGAAAAACGAGAAATTATCGCCCTACGTTATTGGAGTGGCCAACGTTTTCCAGACGATCCCCAGCCTTGCGCTGCTGGGCTTTCTGATATTCATCTTCGGCATCGGGAACGACAACGCGATCTGCGCACTGTTCCTGTACGCCATGCTGCCGGTCCTGCAGAACACCTACACGGGGATCAAAAGCGTGCCCAGACACCTGGTGCAGGCGGCCAGGGGCATGGGCATGACCGAGTTCCAGATACTGCTCAAGGTTCAGTTGCCCATAGCACGGCCCATCATAATCGCGGGGATCAGAGTGGCCACGGTATGGGTTATTGGAACGGCCACTCTGGCTTCGGCCATAGGCGGAGGCGGCCTGGGGAAACTGATATTCTCGGGTCTTGCGTCCATTCGCAACGAAGTGGTTCTTGCTGGAGCGCTTCCCGCCACCATGCTGGCGCTGCTGGCCGACCAGGGTCTCAAATGGGTGCAGGAATTCTATAGTCCGAAAGCGCGGGCACACAGGCTCGCCCGGAGGGTCTGACGGGAAAACCAAAAACCCCGCAGGTCCGAAATATACAAAGGGAGATGAGAATATGAACAAGAAGTTACTGTTGCTTGTACTGGTGGTCGTAGTTGCGGCCGCAGGTTTCTACATGATGAAGGGTTCCCAGGAACCCGCCGTGCAGCCGGTGGAACAGGAGACTGAAGAGGTAGTAGTTTCCGACGTTGATCCCATGACCTACGAGGGTGATGTGCGGGTGGGCGCCCAGACGGTGAACGAATCCATCGTTCTGGCCTGGATGGCCAAGCT
>CAZBLL010000093.1:0-6339 GCA_964492625.1 uncultured Synergistaceae bacterium | reverse complement strand
CCTCGAAGGCTGTTTTTTCTTCCCCGGATTTTCTTCGATACTCTTCCTTCAGGGCTTGCTTGAAGGCCTCAAGGTCGTGGCCGTCGGGCTTGCTGGCGCGTTTCTCTGCTTTCATTCCACTGCCACGCCCACTGTCAGGAAAACTGCAGGATCAGCATGACGGCGACGACAAAACCCAGAATGACCATCGTTTCGGGAATTGCCTCGAGGATTATGATCGTACCACCTGTTTCGGGTTTTTCCGCAATCGTGCCCGCTCCCGCGCTCCCGATCTTCGACTGGGCCATAGCCGTAGCAATAGCCGGGATACCGACGGACAGGGCCGCGGCGAAAGCTATCAACGCTTTTTCCATGATTGTTCTTTCCTCCTTGAAAAGGGTCTGTAGGCTGTTCCGCCTCCTGTATAGAATTTGCCCATGAACTCAACGTACTGCAACCGGGCGGAGTGTAATCCGGAACCTCCGATAGCCAGCACGAAATTCAACATATGAATCCCCAGCGCCAGCATCACTCCAAGAAATGATACCCCGAGCAGGTCCACGAAGCGGGAAGCCACGATGGCCAGTATGGCTGACGAAAGCCCTATTGCCGCAATTCGGACATAGCTCAGGATATTGCCCACCGAGCCGAAGGATTCCACAAGGCCGCCCATTCCGCCTCCGCCGATCAGCAACATGAGCCCGATTACCATAATTGTTACCGAAACGGTAAAAAAGGCGTCCGGCAAAAGGTCTCTAAGCGTTATGAGACCGACAAGAAGGCCCGCCAGAACGGCGAGGTTGCCAAGTCTTTCCATCCACATATGCCGATCGCGGTTTTTGAGTCCCTGGTAAAGCCCCAGTAAAAGACCTATGGATACATGGGCGAAACCAATGGCTACGGAAAGGACCATGACAGGAATCACCGCCTGCGATCGCTCGACCCACAGAGGCTCCATATGGAATAGCCTGTGTCCCATGTCGCCGAACATTTCCCCGAAAACCGCACCCCAGGCAAGGCTCCAGGCCCCCATGAAAAGGAGAATGACGCCCACATCCCTCAGAACCGGCTTTGACCCGGAACGCGATAGCGCGAAACCCGCAAGCGCTATAATGGCTCCGTACCCGACGTCTCCCACCATGCACCCGCAGAAGAAAGGGAAAAATATGCCTATTACTATGGTCGGATCTATGCTCTTGTAGCGCAATACGGGCTGGAGCTTCAGGAAAAGCTCGAATGGCCTGAAAACAGGCGGGTTCGCCAGAGCAGTGGGTACGTTACGCCATTCCTCGGACAGGGGGAACCTCCAGCTTACCAGTACCCGTTCATTGAAACCGTTTTTCATGGCGGCGGCAAGCAACGGCAGTTCGTCCGAAGGGATCCAGCCTTCGATGCAGAACATCTCGCCCTTATCGACACTTGTTCCCTCGGTGAGATTCTGTTCGAGTTTTTCGTCCAGCATAAGAAACAGTATGGCAAGTTTGGGACCCCATTCGGTTTTGGCCCTGGCTATCTCGAGATCAAGCGACTCGATAATTGCAGGGTATTCATCAAGCAGGGCCTCCATAGAGCTTATAGCCCCGCTCATCGGCAACCTGGGGATTCCCGCAGGGGGTTTCCACAAAGCCGCATTGAGTTGTGTCATGATCTCGAAGACAGGTTCCTCGAAGTAGCCGTCAAGACTTATTGAAAGGACCGGTTCCTCTCCCTCCACCCTGGCCAGATGGTATCTGAAATATTCACTTTTACGTGAACGGCTATCGGAGCGAATCAGTTTTCTTATCTCTTCCAGAACATCGGCGTGATTATCGTCGTAAATCCACCAGAGCGACACGGCTCTGCCTTTTCCGGACTCGTCACGGCAAAACGAATCGAAATGGCTGGAGACCCGAAGGCTTTTCCTCAGAGAGGCTATCTCTCCGATAAGTCGTTTTCGTTCGTGTCTTTGAGCGGTGAGCCTCCGGCTGAACTGGTCGAGGCTATTGTTGATCTCGAGAATCACGGTATCGGTGAAAAGCGGGGTTTTCTTCCTCTGTTCCTCTATGGCGGCGTCCGTGAGAGATCCCCAATCACGCCACTGAAGCGCCTCAAGCAGGCCCAGGAGCTTTCCTCCCAGCAGCTTCAGGTCGTTGAGTTCTTTTCCCGGCGCGGGGACTTCTTCCGGTGAAATGATGTGCATTACACCAGCGTCATGAAGTAACTGGATGACCTCGGTTTTTTCGCTGGTCAGCCCGCGCACAGCGACACGGTTCATTTCGCGTATCAATCAAATCTCCCCGTATCTTCTCTGCTTTCTTCAAGTATCAGAGAGACCGATTCTCCAGCCAGTTCCCGAATGACCTTTCTACAGTCAACCCCCATGAACAGCTCATCCAGTTTCGTGGAACAAATGATCTCGATGCGACTGGTTGCTTCTTGCAGGAGGGATTCGAACTGGCCCCATTCGGCCTCGGCTCTCCTTATGGTTTCCAGTTCCATTTCACGCAGGCGCACCAATGCGTTCTCTCTTGCTTCGGCGCGTTGCATTCTGTCTTTTTCTATATCCTTCTCAAGGATTTCTCTCAGCGCGTCAAGTTCTGACGAGACATCCCATGAACCGCTCTCAGTTTTCATGGATATGCCCTTCCATCATGAATTCGCAAAAAGCGCCCCTGTCGATTATGCCCACCAGCCTGAAGCCCTCCGCGACAGGGAGTCGTTTTATACCCTTCCTCAACATGAGATCAGCCACAGTCATCAGGCTCGCCCCGGGCTCAACAAAAACAGGATCGGCATTCATGAAATCCCGGACAGGATAGTCGCCGATCTTCTTGAGCCTTTCCAGAAGGTTGCCCTCCGTGTCGTCAAGAAACGAGCTCTGCGCCAGAATCTCAAGGTAGGTGGGAGAGGCCGCCTGTAACACATCCTTTTCCGAAAGGTAACCCACAAGCCGCCAGTCACCCCTGATGACAGGAAGACCGCTCAGTCTCTGGCTGTAAAGCACATGTACCGCTTCCTGGACAAGATCATCCTCCGAGACCGATGTAAGGTCTCTGTGCATCAATTGCTCTGCGCTTACGGTCACTGGATATGGTCCCCTTTTGATCCGGTTAGGCCCGTGCGCGTCATCAGCACGCGAAGGACGAATATCGGAAGCCTTCTTACTCTCTTCCATCTCCACGGTTCCTGGATCAGCCTGTAGAGCCATTCGAGACACGTTCTCTGCCAGAGGGCGGGCGCTCTCTTGAGTTCGCCGGAGATAACATCGAAACTTCCGCCGACACCTATCGAAACAACGCCGTCCAGTCTTCCCGCCAGGGAATCCATCCAGAATTCCTGCCTGGGGACTCCAAGCCCGACGAACAGGAATTTTGCACCGGAATCGACAATGTCTCCCAGGACAGCCGATTCCTGTTCTTCGTCAAAATATCCATTGCGTATACCGGCTACCTTCAACCCCGGATAACGCTTTTTCAGGTTAGTCGCGGCTTTGTCGGCTATACCATCTCGCCCACCAAGAAAAAAAACCGGAAGTCCTTCCGTAGACGCGAGACGACACATTTTTTCTGCAAAATCAACACCCGCGATGCGCTGGCGTATGGGGGAACCCAATAGCCGCATGGCGCAGGTAAGCCCCTTGCCGTCGGGCAGCACGAGATCCGCCCGCCTTATAACATCTGCAAACCGGCTATCCTCCCGGGCCCTTAGAGCTCCAAGAGCATCAAGCGTGATAACCGAGTGATTGCCCGTTCCCAACCGGACCCAGGAGCGGATTTTCCCGAGAGCGTAATCGGCGGCGACATTATCAACAGGAATCCCCCACAGCCGGGGACGTCTTTCGTAGTGGGAAAACCCCTTTCCCAGCACAATGAACGAAAAATATCCCGCAAAGAGTGCTGCGGAACCCATTCCGACCCAGAAAGCCGGAGCGTCGTTTCTCAATTGCCAGGCCGCAACCGCTGAACCGACAAAAGCACAGAGCGATCCTACGGCGTGGATGGACTGCTTGTGGTCCAGGCCCCGTTGCATCATCCGGTTATAGATCAGGGAAGTGTCCCTGACCGAACGGGATGCAAAGGCCGTGCTTACGAAGTGGGCCGAAGCCTCGACCATTGGAATCGCAAAAAGCCCCAGCGGCAAAATCATCAGCGTGGAAAAAGCAACCCCCTTGCTGACGCCAAGTATCGACGTACCCGCCAGCAGGACGCCCCACATTCCAGCCAGTGGTTCGCCGAGCTTGCGAAGGGGATGACCGTGTCTGCTCCAGAAAACCGACAGGATCATGAATCCGGCGAAGGACATGAAAAAGGCGGCGCCCAGATGCTGACGGGACAACCCCGTCACGAAAAGCATTACCGCCCATGTTATAGCGAGGAGAAAGCCCGCCATTCCGGGTATGCGGTCAAGCTCCTGGATCAACAACGGAAACAACCCGACCCACAGACCAGTTATCAGAATCGAAGTTACGGACCCCAGAAAAACGTAATCTCCTCCCGGCAGACCGATAAAATCGATATGAAGGCCGAACAGCGCCATAAGGCATCCCGTGCCGAAAAAGGCGTAGCTCCAGACTTTACGGCCGGTAACCCTCTGGGCTACTCCCACGACGGCTGCAAGAGCAGAAATGGCTATCACCGGCCTGATGGATGCGCTTGGGGCCCAGACCCCGCAGAGAAGCCATGCGGCGACAAAGCCTATATCCTTCAGAAAATAGTACTGGTCTCTTTCCAGGATCTTCTTTGAAAATCGCTGGAACAGAAACAGAAGGATAAAAACAGAAAGTATCAACAGAATGGTATGCCACATTTCAGGGAGATCGACAGGCACTTTCGCGCCCCCTTCCAAATTCTGTTTCCCTCAGGGTCTTAACGACACCCGCGGGACCATACCGTTACTGTATTATGATTCTACCATGAAACCATGGCCTTTTACGACGTCGTAGTACGTTCAGAAACGCTAGGGGCGCAGTACTTCCAGCCCGTTGCAGAAAGGCCTTATGGCCTGCGGTACAACCACAGAACCATCTTCCTGTTGATAGTTCTCCAGGACCGCGATAAGGCATCGGCCAACCGCTATGCCCGATCCGTTCAGCGTGTGTACGAATCTCGGCTTGCCTCCGTTGGAGGGTCTGTATCTGGTATTCATGCGCCGCGCCTGAAAATCCTCGCAGTTGCTGCAGGAACTGATTTCCCTGTATTTGTCCTGAGATGGCAGCCACACCTCGAGGTCATAGGTCTTGCTTGCAGAAAAACCCATATCGCCGGTCGAAAGAGATACCATCCTGTACGGAAGTTCGAGAAGCTGCAGGACTTTTTCCGCGCATTTCGTAAGAGATTCCAGTTCTTCATAACTCTGCTCAGGTACGGAAAGTTTGACCAGTTCCACTTTGTCGAACTGATGCTGCCGCAACATTCCCCTGACGTCGCGCCCATGGCTGCCGGCTTCTCTTCTAAAACAGGGAGTGTAAGCAGTGTAATAAAGCGGCAGATCCTCCTCGGCGAGAATCTCCCCCCGGTGGATATTGGTCAATGGAACTTCAGCCGTAGGAACAAGCCACAGATCTTCGCCGCTGCAGGCATAAAGGTCATCCGCAAATTTGGGCAACTGGCCTGTTCCCTGCATGGTATTGCTGTTCACCATGAAGGGCGGCAGGATTTCCGTAAACCCGTGTTCCAGAGTATGGAGATTCAGCATAAACCCGGTAAGCGCTCTTTCCAGAAGCGCTCCCGCACCCCTGAGGAGGGTGAATCTGCTCTGGGCGAGTGAAACACCCCTGTTGAAATCCAGTATTCCCAGGTTTTCTCCCAGTTCCCAGTGGGGTTTGGGATTAAAGGAGAATTCACGGAGTTTTCCCCATGAGCGCACTTCCACATTAGCGCTTTCATCGGGTCCAACCGGCGCCGAAGCATGAGGCAGGTTTGGTATCTGCAACATGTACTCGTGAAGCTGTGTTTCCAGCGAGGTTATTCTTTCATCGTTTAACTTGATAGCACGCCCGGTTTCCCGCATTTCTTCCATGAGATCCGAAGGATCCTCGCCGCGTTTTTTCGCAAGGGCCACCTCTCGCGACCCCTCGTTGCGCTTCGCCTTGAGTTCGTCGGTATCGGTAAGGAGTTCCCTTCTTTCCCTGTCAAGAACCATTATCTTATCGATGGGAAATTCATCTCCCCGACTGGACAGCATCTCCTTTACATGATCCGGCTGTTCCCTTAAAAGCCTGATATCAAGCATTCCGGCTCTCACCGCCCGTTTCTCTCATCCGCTTGAGCAACTGTGCGGTCTCCAGCGCCGCTTGCGCCGCCTCGGCGCCCTTGTTCCCCGATTTACTTCCTGCTCTGAGCAGGGCCTGCTCCAGATTGTCGCAGGTAAGGACCCCGAAAC
>CAZBLL010000092.1:0-6375 GCA_964492625.1 uncultured Synergistaceae bacterium | reverse complement strand
AACGGGGATATCGTGTCGTTTGGCGGCAAGTATTTTTTCCCTGACGCCACCAATTGCAAGCACATGGCCCCTTAGCGTGATTTCTCCGGTCATCGCCACATCGCATCTCACGGATGTTCCAGTCAGGGCGGAGTACATGGCGGTTGCTATGGTTATTCCAGCTGAAGGTCCGTCTTTTGGTATGGCGCCTTCGGGCACATGGACATGTATATCCACACTATCCCACCTGGCGCCCTGGAAACCCCACACTTCCGGCTTCGATCTAAGGTAGCCCCAGGCAGCCTGGCCCGATTCCTGCATGATGTCTCCAAGATTACCCGTAAAGAGTATCTTGCCCTTGCCCGGCATGGAAACGGCTTCAAGGCACAATACATCGCCACCCGATTCCGTCCACGCCAGCCCCACCACGGCGCCTGTCTGGTTTTTTGCGGGCAGGGGGGTCCTGTGACGACCCGGGGATCCCAGATAACGGGACATCTGTTTCACGCCTATGGGAATGCCTTGTTCTTTCTTTCTGTTTTTAGTCTTCTGTCCCGTCTCTACTTTCCTGCGGGTGATCTTCCTCACAATTCTGGAAATCTGTCGATCCAGATTCCTGACCCCCGCCTCCCGCGTATAGTCGGAAACTATATGTTTCAATGCGGGAATAGTAAAAGTTATGTTGTCGGGTTTCAGTCCATGTTCTTTCATTATCCTGGGCACGAGATGCTTTCGGGCAATGTGTATCTTTTCTTCCATGACATAACCGGGAAGCCTGATTACCTCCATTCTGTCGAGCAGCGGCCCGGGAATGGTATGGGTAACATTGGCTGTCGTTATGAACATGACGGAGGATAGGTCAAAGGGCGCCTCCAGGAAATGGTCTGTGAAGAGATGATTCTGCCTTGAATCGAGTACTTCGAGTAAAGCAGCGGCGGGGTCGCCCCTGAAATCCACTCCTATCTTGTCTACTTCGTCCAGCAGCATAACGGGGTTTTTCGCCCCGGCCTGTCGTATTTTCTGAATTATCCTGCCCGGCAATGCGCCGATATATGTCCTTCTGTGTCCCCGTATCTCCGCTTCGTCCCTTACGCCGCCGAGGGAGATGTTTACGAACTCTCTTCCCAGAGCGCGGGCTATGGATTGTCCAAGGGATGTTTTTCCTACTCCGGGAGGCCCAACGAAGCAGAGTACCTGGGAACGCATATTGCTGCCTGCCTGTTTACGCACCGCAAGATATTCGAGTATCCTTTCCTTCGGGTCTTCCAGTGCATAGTGATCCTCTTCGAGTATCTTTCTGGCTCTGGGTATATCCAGCCTGTCTCTTGAACGGGTGTTCCAGGGAAGCGCCACCATCCAGTCGAGGTAGGTTCGCACTACTGTGGCCTCGGCTGACATAACGGGCATCCGGGACAGTCTGTCAAGTTCATGGAGCGCCTTCTTAAGTGTTTCCTCCGGCATCCCGGCTTCGAGTATCTGCTTGCGGATATCGTCGTTTTCCGAGCCGCCTTTACCCTGTCCGAGTTCGTTCTGAATTACCTTCATCTGTTCCCTGAGATAAAATTCCTTCTGTCCCTTTTCAAGCTCCTTGCGCACTCTTTCGTGTATTGAGTGCTCCATTTCAAGGATGTCCACTTCCCTGAGCAGAACCCTCAGTATCTTTTCCATCCTTTCCCTCAGATCACGCGTCTCCAGAATATCCTGTCTTTCTTCTATCTTCACAGTAAGGTGAGATGAAACAAGATCGGCCAGGTTTTCAGGTTTCTCGATCGAGGTGATGGACATGAGGATTTCCGCCGGGATCTTTGGGTGCAAAGAGACATATCGTTCAAACTGCGACACAACACTTCGCCTCAGGGGCTCCAGCCCCTGAGGATCTTCCTCTATGGGGGCCGTCTCTTCCAGCACGAAAGCCATTAATGGTTTGTCGTCACTATCGGACAAATCATATTCCTGGGCGAATCCCCTTTTGGCGCCTTCTACCAGAACTTTGCTGGAGCCGTCAGGAAGTCTGACCATCTGTATGATGTCGGCGACCATTCCCACCCGGAAAAGGTCTTCCTCTACAGGGGATTCAACCGTCATATCTTTTTGGGCGACAACGAAAAGCTTTCGTTCTCCCCGAATGGCCTCTTGCACTGCAAGCAGGGACAGCGGTCGCCCCACGAAGAGCGGTGTTACCACTCCAGGAAAAAGCACCATGTCCCTTACCGGCAGAACTGGCAGATTTCTCCCCGACTCTGATGAAACAAATGGCACCTAGGCGACCTCCTCGTCGTTCCTGAAATCCAGCAGCGGAAGATTTCTACCTTCGACGGTCTCTTCCGTTATGCGCACCTTCCTGAGTTTGTCGGCTCTGGAGGGAAGCTCGTACATGATGTCGAGCATTATGGATTCCATTATCGAGCGCAACCCCCTGGCGCCTGTATTTCTTCCTTTGGCTTTCCGGGCTACGGCTTCCAGCGCCTCCTGAGAAAATTCGAGTTCCACATTCTCGAGCCCGAAGGCCTTTTTATACTGGCGCACCAGTGCGTTTCTGGGTTCGGTGAGAATTTTGACCAGAGCGGCTTCGTCAAGCCCCTCAAGGGGCGCCGCAACAGGCACTCTACCGACGAATTCGGGAATGAACCCATAGGACATGAGATCTTCGGGCTGCACATCCTTAAGTAGCCTGTAGCGGTCCTCTCTTTCGTTCGAAACAATGCTCCCGCCGAAGCCTATTATCTTCCTGTCGAGCCTCCTGGCGATTATTCCTTCCAGGCCGTCGAACGCACCGCCGCAGATGAACAGTATGTTCCTGGTGTCTATCTGTATGAACTCCTGGTGAGGATGCTTTCGACCGCCTTTGGGGGGAACATTCGCCAGAGTTCCCTCAAATATCCTCAGGAGCGCCTGCTGCACACCTTCTCCGGACACATCGCGGGTTATTGAAGCAGACTCCGATTTTCTGCAGATCTTGTCGATTTCATCAACGTATATGATCCCCTTCTCCGCAGCCGCCACATCGTAATCCGCCGCCTGCAGCAACCTGACGAGGATGTTCTCCACGTCCTCTCCCACATATCCCGCCTCGGTAAGCGTTGTTGCGTCGGCCATGGCGAAAGGAACCTTTAAATACCTTGCAAGCGTTTCGGCGAGAAGCGTCTTGCCTGATCCAGTGGGTCCCATCAGGAGAACGTTGCTCTTTTGTATTTCCACATCATCGTAGTCGTCATTACCTGGAACGGCTGGAACACTTACACGCTTGTAGTGATTGTATACCGCTACGGAGACGACCTTTTTCGCCATTTCCTGTCCAATTACGTACTCATCCAGTTTGGCCCTGATATCGGCCGGCTTCGGAAGGTCCTCAAGATCGTGCCTTTTGAAGGAAGTCGTACTCGCTTCTTCCTCGTTTTCCTTCATTATGAGATTACACAGATGCACGCACTCATTGCAGATATATACTCCGGGTCCAGCGATGAGTTTGACAACCTCATCGCGTCCCTTGCCGCAAAAGGAGCATTTGGGTTCCTTCAGGTTGCCCCTGCTTTCAGTCCCTCGTGTTTTGGCCATGGACAAACCTCCCCGCCTAGTTGCGGCCTTCCTGTCTGTTCTGGAAAACCCTGTCGATCAATCCGTACTCCACAGCTTCGTCCGCCGACATAAAGAAATCCCGGTCTGTATCTTTTTCGATCTGTTCTTCGGGTTTTCCTGTGTGGTGGATAAGGATACCGTTCAGCCTTTCCCTTAGTCTCTGTATTTCCCGGGCGTGGATCTGAATATCAGAGGCCTGCCCCTGTGCGCCTCCAAGAGGCTGGTGGAGCATTATACGGGCGCTTGGCAGTGCAACTCTTTTGCCTCCGGCGCCGCCGGCCAGTAACACAGCCGCCATACTGGCGGCCTGCCCCACACAGATGGTAGATACAGGGCACTTGATATACTGCATGGTGTCATAAATAGCCAGGCCCGATGTAATGACTCCACCGGGGCTGTTTATATAGAGATTTACATCCTTGTCCGGATCTTCGCTTTCAAGGAAAAGGAGCTGGGCTATTACCAGGTTTGCCAGGTGGTCGTCGATAGCCTCTCCGATAAAAACGATCCTGTCCTTCAGCAACCTGCTGTAGATATCGTATGCCCGTTCTCCTCTGCCCGTGTGTTCGATAACCATCGGAATCATCATTTTTCAATCACCCGCTCTCGCACATCATGATGTTGCCGGTTTTACTCTTCCGCCTCGGCGCTGGCTTCCACTTCCCTGACGGTAACGGCGGCCATGAGTTTTTCAATTGTCTTGTCTGTCCTGATCCTTGAGATCAGTTCACCCAACCTGTCCTGATCTCCCAGAAGATACTGCTGGATACGTTCCTTTTCGACTCCCATCGACGCGGCCATAGATGCAATTTCCTTATCGATATCCTCATTCGCCACTTCGACTGACTGCTCGTCGGCAAGGGATTCCAACACAAGAGAGCGTCGCACTCTTTCGATGGCGCTTTCCCTTATGTCGGATTTGTGTTTTTCTTCCTCTACGCCGGCTTCAGCGAGATATTCAGCAACGGTCTTTCCATATTCCTTCTGAATCTTTTCTTCGATATCCCGGCTGATATTGGCTTCGGCCCGTGCAATCAGAGTTTCGGGCACCTCGAGTTCCGATCTGTTGACAAGCTCGTCAATTGCTTTTCTCTGACTGATTGTACGCCCTTCCTGTTCCATTTGTCGCTGGATTCTTTCGGACACCTTTTCCCGGAATGATTCCAGCGTTTCGACTTCATCGCCAAAGACCTTCTGGTAAAGATCCTTTTCCATTTCGGGCAGTTTCTTCTCGAAAATCTGTTGTACCCTGATGTTGAACCCCACGAGGTCTTCACTCGATTCGGCTCCGGGCTCTCTTGTCATTTCCACGAAGACCTCGTCTCCGGGATTGGAGCCGAGAAGTGCGTCTCTGACTTCCGTTCGCGCGTCGCTTTGGGTAAGGTCGACTGCGGCGGTCTGAGGGGTTTCGCCGCTTTCGGACTCGTTCCCGCTCTTGAGTGTATATTCTATTTCCACTATATCCGTTTCAGCAGCAGGTCTTTCGGAAACCGGCGCCCGTTCGGCGTGAGCTTCACGGACACGCTCAACGGCATGGTCTATCATTTCCTCGGTTATCGCTACAACCGGTTTTTCTACTTCGAGTTCCGTCAGGTCCGGGAGTTCGACCCGGGGCCTGTTCTCGAAAGTGCACGTCATCGTGACCGGTTGATCCGCTTCGATTGGTTCCATTTCAACTTTTGGTCGATCGATAAGATCAAGTTCGTACTGCTTTACCAGTTCATCGATAATATCGGGAACCAGTTTTTCCAGCGCCTCGGAATGAACGGCGTCTTTTCCGAGGTGCAGTTCAAGAACCCTGCGTGGAACATGCCCCTTCCTGAAACCCTTTATCTGAGCCTTTTCGCCAAGTTGCGTATAGGCTTCCTCCACTTTTTCCCTGAAATGTCCGGAATCAACTTCCGCTCTTATGGTTACGAAATTTTTCTCCTGTGACAGAATTTCTGAACGCAATGTAAATACAGCCCCCTCCGAAAAATTAGTTCTCTCAAAACATTTCCGTCTAAAAAACAGGCCCCTGTCCGGGGGCCTTTGCATCCCATATCTTATCAAGCATAACGTATTTCCGCTCTTTGCATTGATGCCGCCTATAAAGCACAAAAACCCCTTGGCTTCCCAAGGGGTTCCTACATCCCGTTCGCGAGAGACGCCAGGGTCCTCTTTCTGGTGCGAGAGAGGGGACTCGAACCCCTACGCCGAAGAGGCACTGGATCCTAAGTCCAGCGTGTCTGCCAATTCCACCACTCTCGCCCGAAAAAATGGTGGGTCATACAGGAATCGAACCTGTAACCCCCTGATTAAGAGTCAGGTGCTCTGCCAGTTGAGCTAATGACCCGCTTTTCGCGCCAGAATCGTTCTTTTGGAATTTCTTAAAAGATGGTGGGTCATACAGGAATCGAACCTGTAACCCCCTGATTAAGAGTCAGGTGCTCTGCCAGTTGAGCTAATGACCCACTTGAAATTCCACTTTCCGACCTGATAGTAACAATGGGGTGAGCGAGGGGAATTGAACCCCCAACCTCTGGAGCCACAGTCCAGCGCTCTGACCAATTGAGCTACGCCCACCGTTTATCGAGTATTTGGCGCGCTTGGCAGGATTCGAACCCGCGACCTACGGATTAGAAGTCCGTTGCTCTATCCAACTGAGCTACAAGCGCACCTCGAAACCCAAAAATGGAGCGGGAAACGGGATTCGAACCCGCGACCTACGGCTTGGAAGGCCGTCGCTCTACCAACTGAGCTATTCCCGCGTCCGTTACAGCAGTATGGTCGGGGCGAAAGGATTCGAACCTTCGACCCCCTGCTCCCAAAGCAGGTGCG
>CAZBLL010000091.1:0-6404 GCA_964492625.1 uncultured Synergistaceae bacterium | reverse complement strand
AGACGCGCCGTGCGATCTTATAGATACCAACATAGTGGGGACGTTCGGGCTTCTGGAAGAAACAAGACATTACCTGGCGGCAACTGCCGATACGAGAAAAGACAGTTTCCGTTTTTTACATGTTTCCACCGACGAGGTCTTCGGCAGTCTGGGTCCTGGTGGTTTTTTCAACGAATCGACACTATATGACCCGCGATCGCCCTACTCAGCAAGCAAAGCCGCGTCTGATCACCTTGTCCGCGCGTGGGGGCATACCTACGGAATACCGTTTCTCGTGACCAACTGTTCCAACAACTATGGCCCCCGTCAGTACCCTGAAAAACTTATTCCGCTGATGATCCAAAAAGCGCTGGTCGGCGAGAGTCTGCCTGTATACGGCGATGGCTGCAATATCCGTGACTGGCTTTATGTAGAAGATCATTGCTCTGCCATTGAGACTGTGCTTCACACAGGCGAGCCGGGCGAGACCTACTGCATCGGGGGAAATTGCGAACGAACGAACCTGCAGGTAGTTTACGCCGTCTGCGATGTGCTTGATTCCATACGCCCACTGGTTAGCGGGGAGAGTCGAAGGGGTCTGGTTACTTTCGTTACCGATCGCCCGGGGCACGATAGACGTTACGCGATTGACTCAACGAAAATTCGCCATGAACTCGGCTGGCTTCCGTCGGTATCCTTTGAGCAGGGTCTTGAAAAAACCGTGCGATGGTATATAGGAAACAGTGAATGGATCACGGCCGTGACCGAAGGCAGTGGAATGGAACGGCTGGGGCTTGGCAAGGCCAATATGGAGGCGGGAGTATGACAAAAAAGGGAATAATCCTCGCCGGAGGAAGCGGAACGCGCCTTTATCCGGTTACCAGGGGCATAAGCAAACAGTTGGCTCCGGTATACGACAAGCCCATGATCTATTACCCGCTTTCAACGCTTATGCTAGCCGATATCAGGGATATCCTGGTGATAACGACGCCCGATGACAGTAACGCTTTCCGTAAATTGCTAGGTGATGGTTCAGACTGGGGGATTTCGATTCGTTTCGAGGTTCAGCCGGAACCTGGCGGCCTGGCGCAGGCCTTCCTGATAGGTGAGGATTTTATCTGCGGGAAGTCGTGTGCGCTTGTTCTTGGCGACAACCTGTTTTACGGCAGGGGGCTTTCGGGGATGCTGCTTTCGGCGGCCACGAGTGGAGCAGGCGCCACGGTATTCGGGTATCCGGTTAACAATCCGTGCGAATATGGTGTTGTGGAGTTCGCTCCCGATGGCAGAGTGTTGTCACTGGAGGAAAAACCATCTCAGCCTAAAAGCAACTATGCCGTGGTGGGACTCTATTTCTACGATGGCCGGGTAGTTGATTTCGCCAGGAGCCTTAAACCATCGACCCGGGGAGAACTGGAGATCACGGATCTCAACAGGCTGTATCTGGAGGCAGATAATCTACGTGTTGAAAGGTTTGGACGCGGCTTCGCATGGCTCGATACGGGTAGCCATGACAGCCTGCTGGACGCGTCCAACTTCATTGCCGCTATCGAAAAACGACAGGGGATGATGGTTGCCTGCCCTGAAGAAATTGCCTGGCGCAAGGGCTGGATAGACAATAGAATGTTGCGTACTCTGGCCAAAAGCCATGGAAGTAACGGTTATGGCCGTTACCTGTATTCACTTGCGGAAATGGAGCGGGAACCATGGAAGTGAAAGAAACCGGGATACCGGGACTGCTGGTTGTTAAACCCTCTGTTTTTGGCGACGAGCGGGGCTATTTTTTTGAAGGCTGGAACTCAAAGCACTTTTCCGCACAAGGCATTGATGAAGAGTTCGTTCAGGATAATTTCTCGCTTTCATCGCGTGGAGTTTTGAGGGGACTCCATTTTCAGCGTATAAGACCTCAGGGAAAACTTGTGAAGGTGCTGCAGGGCGAAGTGTTCGATGTAGCCGTAGATATCCGCAGAGGTTCGCCTACGTGGGGCCGTTGGTATGGAATTGTGTTGAGCGAGTCTGGCCACGAGATGATGTGGATACCCAGAGGTTTTGCGCACGGGTTCTGCGTGCTTTCGGAGAAGGCCAGATTCTGGTACAAGTGCACAGATTACTACTGCACCGAAGGAGAGGACGGAATACTCTGGAGCGACCCCGATATTGGCGTTGCATGGCCGCTGGAGGAGCCGCCTTATCTCTCCCCCAGGGATGGGCGACTCGGTTCGTTCCACGATCTGGATTCTCCTTTTACTTTTGGTGAAAACTCGTGAGACGAAAGGCTCTTGTAACCGGAGGAAACGGTCAACTGGGTACGGCCTTTCGGGAGTTGCTACCAAGCCTGGACGTGGATTGCTATGCTCCGGCAAGGAATGTACTAGACGTAACGGACGAATCTGTATTGAAAAAAACGCTTGAAGAATACAGACCGGATGTATTAATCAACTGTTCGGCCTTTAACGATGTGGATGGCGCGGAATCCCGAAGCGATGCTGCATTTGCAGTCAACTCAGAGGCGCCGCAGAGAATGGCGTCTTTATGTGGCGAAATGAACGTTTTTTTGATTCATTTCAGCACTGACTACGTGTTTGATGGAAAAAAACAGATCCCCTATCTGGAAGCGGATGAACCGAATCCGCTGAACGTTTACGGAAAAAGCAAGCTTGCAGGAGAATGGGCTGTTTTGGAATCTAGTTTCCCCTGCCTTGTAATCAGGACCAGTTGGGTTTTCGGTAATGGGGGCGGCCCCGGTTCGAATTTTCTAAAGAAAGTTTACCGGTGGTCCGTGAGCAAAGATACAATAGCTGTAGTTGACGACCAGGTTTCGTCGCCTGCTTATGCACCGGACCTTGCCCGTGGCGCCTGGAGCCTTTATGACCTGGAGGCCCAGGGCCTTTTTCACCTGTCGAACGAGGGTTTTTGCTCGAGATACGAATGGGCGAAACTGTTTCTTAAGGCAACGGGGTGGAAAGGCCTTGTGAAAGTCGCGGAGTCTGGAGATTTTCCGGCTGCTGCGGAAAGACCCAAATTCAGCGCGCTGGATACGGGGAAGGCGACGAAAATCGGCGTACTCACCCCAGCCTGGCAGGACGCCACGCTGCGGTATGTGACGGAGAAACTGGTGAGTTGGTAACGGCATTGTCCGGAGGCAGGGTGTTGGGAATGCGATCTCATTTATTTGAGGAACTGAAAAACCTTGTGGCATCCGATTCGTGCGGCAGAGGCGCCGCTTTACTGTGCGAGCCCGAAATGTTTGGACAAGCCGCCGATATGCTTGTGCGTTCAACCCGTGTAGCCGTAGTAACCGGGTTTTACGTGCCCTTGGCCAAAGCGCCGGAAACGGATGGCCCACCGGGTGCAGCGGTTCTGGCGAGGGCGCTGGAATGTTCGGGACGGAAGGTTGACCTGGTGACGGATGCATTGAACCTGCCCGCTCTTGAAGCCTGCGCAGGTGTGTCTGGAGTTCCCTGCCGCAGTGCAGAATCCCCCCAAGAACTGCTGAAGAATGATCCCGACCTTGTCGTTTTCATCGAACGCCTCGGTAGAGCCGCCGACGGTTGCTACTACAACATGCGCGGCGAGGATATATCGGCCTGGACTGCACCGCTTGATGGTGCGGCGATACTGGGTGCTGAACGCGGAGTACCCGTTCTGGCCGTGGGCGACGGCGGCAACGAGGCGGGTATGGGTAATTTCCGGTTGCAACTAACTAGAAAACTGCCGGATTTTTCCAAATGTCTGTCGGTTATTTCAGCCGATGTGGTTTTGCCTGTGGACGTGTCCAACTGGGGAGGCTACGCCCTGGCCTTGCTGCTCTCCGTGCACGAGGGTCGCTGGCTGGGCCATTCGCCTGAAGAGGAACAGGCCATGCTTGAGGCAATGCTGGCCGCGGGTGCGGTAGACGGTGTGTCGTGCCGCCCCGAAATGTCGGTGGATGGGTTGGTCCTCGACAGGCATTTGGAGCTAGTTGAGGGGGTAAGGGGATTGTTTTATAAAGGGCGTAAACGGTGAACGGTAAACGGTAAACGGTAAAAGCCGAAGGCAAAGGCAAGGGTCTAAAGCAAGGACAAAGGGCGTAAACGGTGGGCAGGCCAGAAAGCGGGCAAGGATCGAAAATCTTCAGGTCGTACAAACTGATCAAGAAGGAGAAGGCGTTTTTATGGGAATTTCAGAACGGCCTCATTGTCATCTGGAAGCCTGGAAGCAGGCCATGAATCTAGCGCAGATCATATACACAGAGACGAGGAAACTTCCTGCCGCTGAGCGCTTTGGGTTGATGTCCCAAATGAGGCGCTGCGCAGTATCTATTCCCAGCAATATCGCCGAAGGCGCTTGTAGAGGCTCTCGCAAGGACTTCATCCGTTTTCTCAGGATCGCACGTGGTTCTCTTGGAGAAATTGAGACCCAGTGTTACCTTGCCCGGAATTTGGGATACCTTGAGGATATTGAAACAATAACAAAGCTGACAAACCGTGTCTTTCGTTTGTTATGTGGCTTGATAAGCTCTCTGGATTCGGATAAGTAAAGATGTCTGACTGGTTAAGGCTATTTTACCCTTCTCCAGGTTACCCCCTCTCTTCACGCCCCTGGGTTTGTTGGCCTTGTCTGTGGTCTAAACCATTTACTGTTTACCGTTGACCGTTTACCGGTTTTGGGTAATTCGTTTCACGTCCCTGAGTCTGTTGTTTGTTGGCCTTGTCTGTGGTCTAAACCGTTTACTGTTTACCGTTGACCGTTTACCGGTTTTGGGTAATTCGTTTCTCCAATACCGGTACAAACACCATTGCGAAGATTCCGCCGATGCCGGTCTGGAGAAGATCGGTCAGCAGTTCCGCCGGAGCAACTTTCCATCCGTAAAGGACGCCCGCGCTTGTTGTATAGCCTGCAATCATTATGAGTGCTCCCAGAATGATGGCGCGAAGCCGTCCACTTGGAGCTGCTTTTCCTACCACGTAGCCCTCGACACCCTTAATGACAAGTGTAAGAGGCGCCCAGAGGGGGTAGCCCAGGAGGATATCGGCCATGGCGGCGCCGATCCCGCCGCAGAGTCCCCCGTAGCGTGCGCCGAGCAGTATGGCGATGGTGTAGATGACCCCTTCTCCCAGGTTGAAATAGATCCTCATCCCGGGCATTGGGATATGAAGCAAAGTGGCTAGAGCTACAGCCGCCGCAAGAACGGAGCCCAGCGCCACGCGCCGCGCCATGTGCCTGTTATCCATGGGGAAAAACCTCCCGTTTTCTGATTGTGCATTCAGTTTAATCATGATAGAGTACGGAGCATAGGGCCAGTATGCGCAATAAAGGCGAATGCCCTGGACTGCGTAGTTAGTGAGCCCAAGTTGCCTTTCACCGGGGTTAATGATATATAATGCTCAAAACCGGACGTTTCCTTCTTTTGCTTCTTGTCGTACTCTGCATCCCCGTTGGCGTGTTGCTGTTCTGGCATCGCGGTCTCGGTGATTTGGGCGGCCCGGTTACATATAGCCGGGCGGCCGTCTGCATGGATCTGGATGAAATGCTTGAACCTGTGGATCCGGGTTCATCGTTTCCATGGGGCGTTCGCCAGATATGTCTCCGATTCGAATTCGAAACACCCCGACCCGGCGCTACGGCGCGCATAAAATGGCTTTACAGGGAACAGCCTGTTTTCCTTGAGGCCATTCAGATAAGTGAAAACGCGGGAGTAAAGGCCTTTTACCTGCTACGAGAGGACGGCACGCCGTTGCCGGTAGGTTCCTATCGCGTAGTAATCGAAAGCGGGGGGAAGGAAAAAGTTTCCCTTCCTTTTGCCGTCAGTCGCTAGATTGTTTTTATCCTTCCAGCCAAAGGGGTACTTGGTATGAGATTTTTCCTCGATACGGCGCAGATATCCGAAATAGAAAAAGGCATTTCCTGGGGTGTTGTTTCCGGGGTTACGACCAATCCATCACTGGTTGCCGCAAGCGGAGGCACGTTTCACGAACTTGTGGTGCGTATCTGCGAGATGGTAGACGGACCGGTCAGCGCCGAGGTTTTGTCGACTGACACCGAAGCAATGGTTGCCGAAGGCCGGGAGCTCGCAGCGCTGCACGGCAACGTTGCGGTAAAGATCCCGATGACTCACGAAGGGATGGGTGCAACAGCGCGCCTTTCGGCCGAGGGCATAGATGTTAACGTTACTCTTGTTTTCTCGCCTCAGCAGGCGCTTCTGGCCGCTTCGGCGGGAGCCGCGTACGTAAGCCCTTTTGTGGGGCGGCTGGACGACATAGGCGGGGACGGTATTGGGCTGGTCAGGGATATCGCCGAGATTTTCGAACTTCACGATATCCCTACCCAGACCATAGCGGCGAGCATAAGGCACCCGCGTCACGTGATGGAGGCGGCTGTCGCCGGGGCGGACATAGCCACGGCGCCTTTCGCCGTGCTTGAAAAATGTTTTTTGCATCCATTGACCC
>CAZBLL010000090.1:0-6428 GCA_964492625.1 uncultured Synergistaceae bacterium | reverse complement strand
TTCGATTTGTGGAGCATGTCACATTGTAGCGCATCGAAAGGGGCCGCTCAAGGCGGACGGTGTGTCCTTTCACGCGCCGGCAATCGTTATAATACGTTTATGCAGGGATTGTTGCAAGAAAGGATGATGACCCAATGCCCGAAAGCACCGAGAAACAGGTCATGGCATTGCTGGAAAGGCAGCTCAAAGACATTTGGGATGGCGACGTCGAAGACTACAAAACGACGTCCGCCGGGGACTGCACCTTCTTCGAATGGTACATTTCGCCACAGAGGATCGACGGCCTCGACTTTCATCTTCGAGAGCTCAGAGTCCACAGGGACGTCATAGGCGGAACCCCCGACCCGCTGGAGGAGGAACATTTCATAGAACACGAGATACTCCAGCCCAGAGTCCAGGTTTACGGGCCTACCGCTATCGTAACCTTCACCCTGATGGTAAGAGCTGTGCACCCCGACCGGCTGGTCCGCAAAAGCCACAACGAGACCAGGGTTTTCCATAATTTCGGCTCGGCCTCCGAACCCGACTGGAAACTGGTCCATTGTCACAAATCGCCAATGGCCACCGCGGAAAGTCTGTCGGTTCTGAGGACGTAGAATAGGACGCAGCGGATTGAAACCATTCGGCGGAAGGCCCACGCTCCAGGCCCAACTGATACTCATGCTTTCGCTCATCTCCGTAATGGGACTTGTGGCGGTGGGTGTTGTTGCCTCGCGCACAATTGAGGACCAGTTCAAAAGGACGATAGGCCGCAATGCTCTCAACATAGCCAGAACCTTTTCGGAAAATCCGGAAGTGTTCAAAAACGTAGGCGCCAAGAACGGGGCGGCTCACATTCAGCCCGTGGCGGAGGCCGTAAGAAAACAGACGGGCGTCAAGTCCGTGATAGTTACCGACCTTGAGGGAAAAGTGTATTCACATCCCATAACCTACAGGCTGGGGTCGACCGAGAAACAGCCGGACGCCGAACCGGTAACGGGGTTACCGGGTGTTTCGGCTTTTTCGGGCAGGCTGGGACCTTCGTTCCGGGCCGAAACGCCGCTTTACAGAAACGGAGAAAAAGTGGGAACCGTGGCCGTTGACGTTTTGGTGAACCAGATACGGAGTTCGCTTATGAGTTTCTACGGTAAACTGTTTCTGGCTCTCGTGGCGGGTCTCGCGGTTTCGGTGGCGGGCGCGGCAATGCTGGCGAGGGGAATAAAAAGCATAATCTACGGCATGGAGCCGGGGGAAATAGCACTCTTGCTCAGGCAGAGAGAGGGCATCCTGGAATCCATAAGAGAAGGTATCGTGGCGGTAGACGCCGAAGCGGGAATCACATTGATAAACGGCGCCGCCAGGAGGCTTTTCGGTATATCGGGCAATGTCAGGGGCCAGTCTGTCGGGGCGGCCATACCGGGCACGGATCTTCCCGCAGTTCTGCAGTCAGGCGAGGCGGAGTTCGACAGCGAGATAACCGTAAGGGGTCGAAGAGTAATGGCCCAGCTCATACCATTACTCTCGGATGACAAGACCATGGGGGCTATCGGAAGCTTCAGGGACCTGACCGAGGTCAGAGCCATGGCCGAGCAGATCACAGGCGTTACCATGTACGTGGAGGCGCTCCGCACGCAGAACCACGAATTCCAGAACAAACTTCAGACTATATCCGGGCTTGTGCAGCTTGGTTGCTACGATAGGGTGGTAGAGTTCATATCCGAGGTTTCCGATGAGCGAAGATCCGCCATATCATTTATTACCAGGCGCATCAGAAACCCAGCCGTAGGCGGAATATTGCTGGGCAAGCTTGCCAGGTGCAGAGAGCTTGGCGCTGTTTTCGAAGTTGACCCGTCCAGTTGGTGCGGACCCCTTGACGCCATAGACAGCCAGTCGCTTGTGGTCATAATAGGCAATCTCGTGGAAAACGCCATAGAGTCGGTTTCGTCAATGCCCAGGGACAGGCGGAGAATATGCTTCGGCATGTTCGACGAGTCGGGCAGGGTCCTTATCAGCGTACGCGACAGCGGCAACGGTATGGAAGAGGAGATAGTGAAGAAAATCTTCGACAGGGGATTCACGACAAAGGAAGGTTCCCAGCCCAGGGGGTACGGCCTTTACAACCTGCGCAAGGCCGTCGAGGCCCTGGGGGGCGACATCGAGGTGGATACCGTGGCGGGAAAGTACGCGGAATTCATAATCAGCTTGCCCGTCGGGAGGGAAAGCGATGGCGATTGAGGTAATGATAGTGGAAGACGACCCCATGGTCGCCGACATCCTGCGGAGGTTCGTTTCTTCCGTAGACGGGTTTTCCGTCGTTTCCATGGTTTCCGACGGCGAGCGGGCCCTTGAAGTGCTGGAGAAGACACGCGCAAGACTTGTCTTGCTGGATATTTTCATGCCCGAACTCGACGGCCTTTCGACCCTGAGGAAAATACGCAAGAATGGCGTCGATGTGGACGTCATAGTGGTGTCGGCTGCGCAGGAAGTGGAGACGGTAAACAAGGCCATAAGAGCCGGTGCGTTCGACTATATTGTCAAGCCCTTCGTTTTCGAGAGGATTCGGGCGTCCCTGGAATCGTTAAGAGAGATAAACAACAGGATAAGCTCGGCTCCGCACGCCTATACCCAGCAGGAGATAGACACGCTTTTCAGTCTCAGGAACTCGAAACACTATCGGAGCAGTCTCCCCAAGGGGCTCAACGTCAATACGCTGGGAAGAATAGAGGACCTTCTGGCCTCAACAGAGCACCCGGTTTCGGCCGAAGAGGCCGCCGAGGCGACCGGAGTATCAAGGGTCACGGCCCGTCGATACCTGGAATATCTGGTTGCTTCGGGCAAAGCGGTCCTCGAATACGCCTACGGAGAAGTGGGCAGGCCTGTCAACACCTACAGACTTACGGGCGGTTAAAAGGTTTTGTATGGTTTTGTTCGCGGTCCGGACCAACGATGCAGGGGCCGGGCTTGCTGCTTACTCGACCAAACCCGAACAAAAGTCTACATATGTTTCAAAACCATTGAGAGTATCGCCTCTTCTTTCTACGATAGACCCGGCGTCGCCAGTTTGCGGCGCGGCTTTATCAAAATCGGGAAGGAGTGGTTGAAACATGAAAAAGATTTTCGCGCTCTTCCTTGTTCTGTCCCTGGCTCTGGGAGCAGCCGTCATCGGCGTAGCAGCCGAGGCCGACTGGCCAGAGCAGGTCAGATTCATGGCGGGACCCCCGGGCGGTAACTGGTTTGCTCTTGGAGGCACCCTGGCCGACATGTGGACGAAGAACGTCATTTCCACTACCAGCGGAACAGGCGGCGGAGTAAGCAACATCGTCAATGTCGACAAGGGCAAGGGAGACCTGGGGCTTTCCGTGGCCTCCGTTGTGGGCGCCGCCCAGAAGGGCGAAGCGCCGTTCAAGGCTCCGGCCGACAACGCACTTATTTTCGCCAACCTCTATCGCCAGTACACCTATTTCATCATGCGCAAGGATTTTGCCGAAGAGAACGGCATCAAGACGCTGGGCGACATTGTCGAGAAACAGATACCGGTGCGTATGGCTACGCTCAAGCCCGGAACTTCCTCTGAGTTTGTCATCCGTTCCATTTTCGAAAGGGGTTTCGGGGCAAGCTGGGACGAGCTCAAGAGCTGGGGCGGAACGCTTGAGTTTGTGTCCTACTCCGACGGCGCCAACCTTCTTGCGGACAACCACATCGACATGTTCGCCTTTGCGGTAGGCGGGGCTGCTTCCATCGTCATGAAGATCGAAAGCCAGACCGATATCGTTATCCTGCCGGTCGACGAAAAGGCCCGCAAGGCCATGAGCGAAGCGCTTGGAACAAGTACGTTCGAAGTCGACCCCGCAATTTACGAATCAGTCAGCGAGCCTATCCCCGTGGTGGGAGACTACACCTGCATCGTCGTCAGGGGCGACATGCCCGACGACCTGGTTTACGCTATGGCCAAGTCACTCTGGGAGAACAAGGACGAACTCGCGACATCGGTCAAGGACATAGGCGAGCTCACACCCGCCGAAGCCTATTCAAAGAGCGTCAAGTGTCATCCCGGCGCAGTCAAGTTCTGGAAAGAAGCCGAAGCGCAGTAGACGCGGTCTTCTTCAAAACGCAGGACCATTTTCGGAGACGGCGCAATCAAATGCGTCGTCTCCTCGTAACGCCAGGGGGAGGTCTGGGGTATGCGGCATCTATCGGGCAGAACACAACAGTTCATGTACGTCTACGTTATCCTCATGGGGGTTTTTCACCTTTACACAGCGGTTTTCGGGACATTCGAAGCATACCTTCAGAGAACGATACATCTGACATGGGTTCTTCCCATGGCCTTCCTTCTTTATCCGGCCACGCAGAAATCCCCCAAAGACAGACCCACGCCTCTGGACTGGCTGCTTGCGGCAGTGTCAACCATACCCGGTCTCTACGGCATGTGGTTTTACGAAGAGATCACCTTTCGTATCTGCCAGGTGGACCCGCTTACGACCGCCCAGCTTTTTCTGGGGCTTCTGCTGACCTTCATTCTGCTTGAGGCTACGCGCAGGGTCGTGGGGCTTCCTCTGGCCATAATAGCGGGCTTTTTCGCCGGTTATATGTATTTCGGTGCGTGGCTGCCGGGCGTTTTGAAAGGCCTCCAGTTCACTTTGCCCGAGGTGGTGGAGGAAATATACCTTACTGGAGAGGGGATATTTTCAATTCCCCTCGGGGTTGCTGCTACTTTCGTCATTATTTTTCTTATTTTCGGAGGGTTTCTCGAGAAAAGCGGTATAGGGGAATATTTCATGGAGTTCGCGCAGGCTTTCGCCGGCACCACGCCCGGAGGCCCGGCCAAGATAGCGGTAGTGAGTTCATGTCTCTTCGGCTCCATTTCCGGTTCTGCGGTAGCCAACGTATATGGAACGGGTACGTTCACCATACCTCTTATGAAGCGCCTGGGCTATCAGCCGTACTTCGCGGGTGCGGTCGAGGCGGTGGCCAGTTCAGGCGGCCAGATTATGCCTCCCATAATGGGAGCGGGCGCCTTCATAATGGCGTCGCTTCTGGGCATACAGTTCAGAACCGTAATAATCGCGGCGGCGTTCCCCGCCCTTCTGTATCACGATGCTGTTTTCCTGATGGTTCATCTCAGTGCTGTCAAGCTAGGCATAAAAGGCATGGACCCCCAGGACCTTCCCTCGAAAATGTATGTTATACGCAACTGCTATAAGCTTGTGCCCATCGTGGGGCTTATATGGATGCTCCTTACGGGGTACACGCCCATGCTGGCGGCGGTAATAGGCATAGGCATGGCCTGGGGGGTCTCGCTCCTTGATCCCGAAAGGAGGATGGGTCCCCGCTCCATACTCGACGCCATATATTCGGGGGCTATAAACATAACAGTGGTTACCGTAGCCTGCGCCGCGGCCGGAATCATTGTGGGCTCTGTTGCCCTCACCGGGTTCGGGTTCAAATTCGTGGGTCTTGTCTTTTCCCTCGCCAGGGACATCCATTTCCTGGCTTTGCTCCTGATAATGATAGTTTCACTGATTCTGGGCATGGGACTTCCGACTACGGGCGCTTATATTCTGGCCGCGGCGCTGGGTGTTCCCGCCCTTACAAAGCTTGGTTTCAATCCCCTGTCAGCGCATCTGTTTGTTTTCTACTTCGCCATAATTTCGGCAATAACCCCTCCGGTGGCTCTGGCGGCGTACGCGGCCAGTTCAATAGCCGGAGCTCACCCCAACAGGACGGGTTTTCAGGCCATGCGTCTGGGAATACTGGCTTTCATAGTGCCGTTTGCCTACTGCTATGATCCCGGGCTGATACTGGCGGGAAACTGGCTTCAGAATCTGGCGGCCGTTATCGGAGGGATAGCAGGCGCAATAGCGGTGGGGTTCGCCATGGAGGGCTACATGAACAGTCCACTGAGGCCGTGGAAGCGCATACTGTTTCTGACCGCCGGGCTTGCGTGCTTTACTCCCCTGTTAACCATAAAGGCTACAGCCATAGTAGCCGTCATCGTTTCTATTGTTCTTTTCAGGGATAAAACCGAAGGCCGGGAAACACTGACGGGTGAAGTAGAGTTGGAACCGGAAGCTTGAAAGAAACCTCCAGTTAACCGATGGAAGATGGCGGGAACGCAGGGCGGAAAACCCCGTGCATTGCGGGTCCTGGCTCAGCCTTTAGCCGTGCCTGTAATCCAGAAGCGTTCAGTGCCCGCTTTTTCCGCCAGCTGCCATCGGCTTTCGACCTTGCTGTCATTTTGAACGAACGGATTGTCTGTCATTCTGAGCTCGCGTTTTCCGCGGGCGAAAGTCGTAGATCCGCCTACCGGCGGAAATCTCGGGTTTAGGTTTTGATCTTCCCCTTACCCCTCTACCCCTTACTGGACTAAAAAACCGAGATTCTTCGTCGTTACACTCCTCAGAATGACAAGCCTTTTCTGCCCGCTGATAGCTGCCTGCCGCCAGCTG
>CAZBLL010000089.1:0-6453 GCA_964492625.1 uncultured Synergistaceae bacterium | reverse complement strand
CCTCAACAGGTCGGCCAAGCAGGCCGCCTTCGCTCACGTCTTTTTCAAGATCATTGGCGTCGTCATCTTTCTGGTTATTCTGGCTCCGTTCAAGGAACTCGTTGCGCTCACCTCTTCGGACATAGCCCGCCAGCTCGCCAACGCCCACACCATTTTCAACGTTCTCAACACCATTATTTTCCTTCCCTTTGTGGGGCCTTTCGTGCGCTTCGTCAAATGGGTCCTGCCCGACGACAACACCATGGCGGCCATGGGACCGCGATTCCTTGACAGGAACCTTATCAAGGCGTCTCCCATCGCGGCGGTCGACGCAGTCCGAAAGGAAATGGTAAGGCTGGGACAGCTTGCCCTTGAAATGATCCACGATGTAAGAACGGCCTTCGTGGAGGATGACAGAAAGATGATCCCCCAGGTCCTGCAGTCCGAAAAGTGCGTAAACGAGCTCACACGGGAAATAACGATGTTCGCCACGGAACTAATGCAGGAAAGCCTGCCGCCGGTCCTTTCCACATCACTTTCCTTCTACGTGAACGGCATAGGCGACCTGGAGCGAGTGGGAGATCACGCCGAAAACCTTATAGAGCTGTACGAATACAAGAACGATCATAACCTTACCTTTTCGGATCTGGCCGTGGAGGAATTCGAAATAATGACCGACAAGGCCGTTACGGCTCTGGAGCTGAGCATCGGCTCTCTGGAGACGGGCGATCTGGAGAAGGCCATGGGCGCAATAGACATGGAGGAACAGATAGACGAATTGGAGAGGGCGCTTCGCAAACGCCACATAGACAGGCTCAACCAGGGTGTGTGCCAGCCCAGTTCCGGGGTGGTTTTCATAGATATTCTCAGCAACCTGGAGCGTGTGGGAGACCACGCCAACAACATTGCTCTTATTGTCAAGGATATAGAAAAAGCGAGAGGATCGGAGATATAAATTTATGCTTGAAACCGTTTTTCTGGGCGCCCTGCAGGGGCTTACCGAGTTTCTGCCGGTAAGCAGCTCCGGACATCTTGTTCTGGCCCAGGGGTTGCTGGGCTGGCGCGAGCCGGCCGTGTCTTTTGACGTAATGCTGCACCTGGCCACAATGGCGGCCACACTGGTATATTTTCGCCGGGAGATAGTTTCGCTTCTGGCGGAGTGGCTCCAGGGTTTTGCAGGTGGAGACCGGCGCGACACAGAGGGATGGCGAACCGGATGGGCTGTTCTGGCGGGTTCGGTCGCGACCGTCGCCGTAGTATTGCTTGTCAAACCCTTTGTCGAGAAGGCCTTTACGTCGCCTCTGGCTGTTGGCGTATCTCTCCTTGCAACCGCCTGCGTCCTCTGGTTCGGTTCGAATATTCGAACAGGCAACCGGCGGCTTTCGGTTGCTACGGGTCTCTGGACGGGCCTGGCCCAGGCCGTTGCGGTTTTTCCGGGGCTTTCACGTTCCGGCCTTACCATAGTGACAGGCCTCAAACGGGGTCTGGCCCCGGAAACCGCCTTTGCTTTTTCGTTTTTTCTGTCCCTTCCCGCAATAGCGGGCGCCACTCTGCTTCAGGCACTGGATGTTCCCGAGGGACTGAGCTTTTTTTCCCGCCTTCCCGCCGAATGGGCCGCAGGCATGGCTGCTGCTTTCATCACTGGTCTTGCGTCTCTCGCCCTGTTGCGGAGAGTGGTCCTTAGGGGCCGGTGGAGAGGTTTCGCCGTCTATTGCGTCGCTGCGGGGCTTGTGGTTATCGTTGTCGAGATATTCCGCGGAGGGACGGGCATTTAATGAAGAGAGCAGACATAAATCCATCCGGAATAATCCTTGCATCCGCCAGCCCCAGAAGGGCCTCGCTGCTTCGCGGGCTTGGGTGGAATTTCACTGTCGCGCCAGCGGATGTGGATGAGTTCATCGTTGCGGGAGAGGCGCCCGAAGAAACTGCCGCCCGTCTGGCGTCGGCCAAGGCCGGGCAGGTGGAAAGAATACATCCTAACGCACTTGGACTCGCCGCCGACACGCTGGTGGTGTGCGACGACGTGGTTCTTGGCAAGCCCCGTGATATGGACGACGCCTTTTCCATGCTTCGCCTTCTGTCGGGACGGAAGCACAGGGTAGTTACCGGCGTCGCCGTATGGTGGAACGGGAAACACGCCAGTGGGGTGGAAAGCACCATTGTCGAATTCAGAGAGCTTTCAGACGCCGCCATCAGAACCTACCTTGAAGGCAATGAGAGCATGGACAAGGCCGGAGCCTACGCCATTCAGGATTCAGGCTCACTGCTGGTAAGAAGGATCGAAGGATGCTATTTCAACGTGGTGGGGCTTCCGCTGGCCCTTCTGAGCGAACTGCTGGCTGAAACAGGCGTGCCGGTTGAATATCAATGGGGGATGGGATCATGCTGAACAGAAACAGAACGGCGTTCGCACTGGCAATGACTCTGGCCGCCGTATGTGCTATGGCGGGGCTGTTTCCCAGGCTGCAGACGGAACGCTCCAATTCCTCCGCCGCCCTCGTCACGGACGTAAGGGATGTCGCCGCAATGGCCAGGGAAGAAGGCGTTACGCTGACAGACGCCATGGAAACGCTCGAAGGGTCGGGCCTGACGGCTCTGGCCCTTGGTGAGCTGACGGGACAGGACCTTCTCGACGGGGCTCTCCCGCTGGTGTACGGCCCGGTCGGTTCGTTGACCGGCGGAGCTTTACCGGAAGGCGTTGTGTCTGACCAGGCGGCCGTGTTTATTGCAGAAGAGGGCCCGCTGAAGGATAAGGCGCAACTGTTTCTTGCCGCCAGATTCCCGGGGCTCCTGGAGGCGCCGTGGAATGGGGGGACGCTCCTGGTGCTTCCCGTTGTTCTGGACGAAACGCTTGAGGCGGGCATCCTGCCCGATTACGACTACCTGGAAGCGGTGGCCCGAAGCGGCATGCCCGTTATCTACAGACCTGGTTCAACGCCGGGGGTGGGAGGCGAACAAGCGGCTGAATCCGTGGCCATGGTCCTGGACGAATATCCCTGCATTCGCTGCGTGGTTCCCAGCGGACTGGTCGTTACAGGATACCCGGAGGCCGGTCCCCTGATAGAGGTTTTGAGTGAACGGAAAATGCCGGTGGCCAAGGTAGAGTTTTCACAGCAGATTGGCATAGGCGTTATCGACCGGGCTCTTTTCCCGGCCGTACTTTCACTTCACAGCGTCAAGAAGGAGGAAATAGTCAAACGGCGTCTGACAAGGGACGACCTTGTCGAGCGTTTTGTCCGCGCAGCCCGGGAAAGGTCCGTAAGGATACTCTATGTCCGCCCGTCGGACATCCTTTCGGGTTCTCGCCTCGGCGCCTTTGCGGAGGAATGCCGCCGTATCAGCGGACGCCTCGATGGACTGGGTGTTTCTATGGAGTGGCCCGCGACCTACCCGGCCCGAAGCAGCGCGCCCATATCGGCGCTTGCCCTTGCTCTGGTCTTTATGGCTTTGCTGATCAAAGTTTCCGGTCGATTTGTCAATGTGTCCTTAAGTGAACGCCGTATAATGTTTCTGGCAGCCGCCGGGGTCCTGCTGCTGTCCGCAGCCCTTCTGAAGATCGGCCTGGCCGGAAGGCTTGTCGGCGCTCTTGCGGCCGTTTTCGCCGCCACCGAAGGAACGCTTGCCGCACTGGAGGGTTACAAAAAACCATTCAGGGGGATACTTCACGGTGTTGGGATCATCGTCGCGGCGGGGCTGTCCATAGCCGCGTTTTACGGCAACACGTGGTACATGCTCAGGATGGGGACCTTTTCGGGGGTAAAGGCCACGCTGCTGCTGCCGCCTCTTCTGGTGCTCCTTTACGACCTTAAAACCAGAGAGCACCCCGAATCACTGAAAGAGGTTCTCACGCGCCCGCCCTTGTGGGGTGAAATGCTTCTCGCCGGCGTGTTGCTAGGCGCAGCCGCGCTGGTGGTCTTCAGGAGCGGGAACGTGTCCTTTGTTCCGGGGTGGGAGATAAGTTTCCGCGAGATGCTGGAACAGCTTCTGACGGCCAGACCAAGGACCAAGGAACTCTTTGTGGGCTACCCGTCCCTGATTCTGTGGTACTACGTACGCAGAGCGGACATCTGGCCTCACTACAGGGAAATATTCCGCCTGGGCGTAACAATGGCCTTTTGCTCGGCAATCAACAGTTTCTGCCATTTCCACACGCACATACTGTTCATCATCCTAAGGGTTTTCAACGGGCTCTGGACCGGACTTCTGCTCGGTCTCTTTATGGCGGCGTGCCTGAGATGGATTGTACTTCCCGCCTGGAAAAGGTGGGGAAGCCTGGTGGTCGACTGAAGGTGGAACGGCGATTCGACGTCGCCCTGTGCGGGTATTACGGTTTCGGCAATCTGGGAGATGAACTGCTGGCCGAAGCCCTCGTGGGGCTTCTCGTTTCCAGTGGATTGAAGAGGGAACGAATAACGGTGCTTTCCGCCGACCCTGAAGCCACCGCATCGAAACTGGGTGTTGTAGCGTCGAACCGCTGGAAGCCGCTTCATGTATGGAGAACACTGCGCCGGAGCAGGTCGCTGCTTCTGGGCGGAGGCGGGCTTTTGCAGGATCCTACGAGCGCCCGATCCTGCCTTTATTACGCCGGGGTCGTGGAAATGGCCCGCGCCGCGGGTTGCGTTCCATGGGCTTTCGGGCAATCGGTGGGACCGCTGCGTTCAATTACGGGCCGGGTCGCCGCCCGAAGGGCGCTCTCTTCGTGCAGGGTGCGCTGCCTGAGGGATGAGCCTTCCATGGAATACGTGAAACAGTGGGGAATCGAGGCCTCCCTGGCGCCCGATCCGGTTCTCGGTCTCGAATATGGGGAAAATTACGGACTGACACCGCAAAATGAAAACATTATACTCGTCAACATAAGGCCCTGGCCCGACGCAACGCCCCGGGTTTTCGCCGCACAGATAGCGAAACTGGCGAGAGACAGAGGCGCCGCCGTACGCGGCCTGGCTTTGTCAGAAGGCGACAGGGCTGTAATGAAGCAGTTTCACGACAGCGGACTTCTGCCGCTTGATGAACTGACAGTCGCCCGATCCATGCGGGATATTTCCTCCGCCTGGCCCCGCCGCTGTCTGGCGGCCGGAATGAGGCTTCATTTCTGCGTTTTGTCCGTTCTATGCGGAACAGGCTGTGTCGCCGTCCCCTACGATCCCAAGGTTTCCGCCTTTGCGAAGGAGTGGGGCCTTCCCGTCTGGGAAGATGGAGGGGTTTTGCCCGAAACCGTGAATTTGCTCAACAAAGGTATTAGCCTCGACGGCGCCCGCCGCGATATACGATCGGCTATGAAAGAGGCGCTTGATCATGTATTGGGGGAGGGTTTCGGTGAAGACCGTAGAAACCCCTGAACTGGAACAGATGGCGACCGAAATACGCAAGGACGTCGTACGGATGACGGGAGTGGCCCGGGCGGGCCACCTGGCGTCGGCGCTGTCGATAGTCGACGCACTGGTTTTTCTGTACTGGCGTATCCTGAACGTAAGGCCTGATGAACCTAACTGGCCCGCGCGCGACCGGCTGGTGTTTGGCAAGGGGCAGGGGTGCGCCGCCCTGTACGCCGTTTTGGCCCGCAAGGGTTTTTTCGACAGGAATGAACTCTGGACCTTCCGGAAACTGGGTTCCATGGTGCAGGGGCATCCGGAAATACCGAGGACTCCCGGTGTCGATGCGCCAAGTGGGTCGTCGGGTATGGGCCTGGGCGTCGCCGCGGGTATGGCCCTGGCGAGCAGGATCGCCGCTGCAGACTGGAACGTTTACTGCATTCTGGGCGACGGCGAACTGCAGGAGGGCTCCGTGTGGGAAAGCGCCTCTTTCGCGTCGCATCACGGTCTGGGCAACCTGGTTCTGATGATAGACGCCAACGGCCTGCAGATGGAGGGGCCGTGCGAGAGCATCATGTCTGTGGAGCCCCTGGATGACCGCCTTCGGTCATTTGGCTGGGACGTAACCAGGGGAGAAGGGCATTCAATGGAATCCCTTAGGGATTTGATGTCCGGGAAACCCCAGAGGGATAGCAACAGGCCCCTGGCGGTGGTGCTTGAAACCGTAGCGGGCAGGGGCGTATCCCTGGCCGAAGAAGGCCGTTTCCGCCCGGCCGAGCCTCTGGACAGGGAGAATATGGAAAAAGCCCTGAGGGAGCTGGAGGAATCATCCCGGGCCAATACAGGAAAGCGGGCCTCGGGGGGTGAGAGCCTGTGAAAAGCACCCGCGAGGGTTTCGGCGAAAAACTGGCCGAGCTGGGGAATTTCAGAAAAGACCTTGTAGTGCTTGACGCCGACGCTGCATCTTCCACCAGGACCGAACTTTTTGCCGACGCTTTTCCGGAACGTTTTTTCAACATGGGTGTGGCCGAACAGAACATGGTGCTTGCGGCCGCCGGTCTCGCGCTTTCGGGTAAACCCGTTGTGGCCTGTTCCCTGGCGGCATTTCATTGAATTGGCCCTGCCACCAAGTAACAGCTCGGGCCAGAATGGAATTCGCTGA